>NZ_DASYZI010000395.1:0-25744 GCF_035946395.1 Actinocrinis sp. | reverse complement strand
CCGGACGATCTGGCAGCCGGCCGCGGTCAGCTGCGCGATCTGCTGGAGGGTGGCGTTGACGTCGGCGGTGAGCGTCGTCGTCATCGACTGCACGGAGACCGGCGCGTCGCCGCCGACCGGCACGTTGCCGACCATGATCTGGCGGGACTTGCGACGCGGCGCGAGCGGTTTGGCCGGGATGGACGGAACACCGAGTGAGACGGCGGTCATCGTTCGGGCACTCCCACGTAGGCGGTCAGTCGGACGGTCGCTGAGCACAACAGTGATAACGCTACGACACGGCGATACCGTTCTTCGCACCGTGTTCCCTGCCTTCACCCGATCTTCACCGGAGATGCGCCGAACGGCACAAGCGGCGGGCCGAGTTGCAACGAGCTGCACCGATTGGGGGGAAATCGCGCGTCGCGCGCTACGAGGGCAGCCGGATCGGGTTGGTGATGTCGGCGGCCAGCAGGAGCAGCGTGAGGCCGACGAACACGAGCAGGAAGGCGTACGCGACCGGCAGCAGCTTGTTGATGTCCACGCGTCCCGGCACCGGCCGGCGCAGCAGCCGGTAGACCAGCTTGCGCGATTCCTCGTAGAGCAGGATCGCGACGTGCCCGCCGTCCAGCGGCAGGATCGGCAACAGGTTGAACACGCCGACGAACACGTTGATGACGGCGACGAACGCGAAGAACCCGGCGAAGCCCGCCTCGCCGATGATGCTGCCGCTTATCTGCGCCATGCCGACCGGGCCGACCGGGGAGTTCACCGAGCGCTGAGTGTGGTTGACGGTCGAGGTGAAAAGCTTCGGGATGGAGCCCGGGATCGAACCGAGGCCCGTGAAGGTGCCGGTGACCCCCTCCCAGAATTGCCGTCCGGAGTAGGCGGCGGCGGACAGCGGGTTGTACTTCACCGTGTAAGCGGCCTGTCCGAGGCCGATCAGGCTGCCGGGCCCGCTGTGGCCGTCCGGGTAGCTGACCGAGGCGGCGTGGATGGGCACGACCGTCGTGGTGTGCTTGCCGCCGCTCGCGTCGGTGTAGGCGAGGGTCGCGGGCTGACCGGCCGTCAGCGCGTGCAGCGCCGTGGTCAGGCCGTTGAAGTCCGCGATCGGCTTGTCGTTCACCGCGGTGATCACGTCGCCGCTCGCCAGACCGGCCTTCGCCGCCGGGGAGGTCGGCACGCCGGGGGCGCAGGCGGCCGCGGAGCCGTCGGTGTTCATGCAGCCGGCGACGTTGCCGATCTTGGCCGAGGTGTCCTGCTTCTGCACGCCGAAGAGGATCGGGATGAGGAAGAACAGCACCAGCGCGATCAGGAAGTGGGTGAGCGACCCGGCGGAAAGGGTGAGCAGCCGCTTGGCCGCCGGCTTGTTCTTGAGCGCCCGGTCCTCGTCCCCCGGCTCGATCTCGTCCAGATCCGTCATCCCGACGATCTTGACGTAGCCGCCGGCCGGGATCGCCTTGATCCCGTACTCGGTCTCGCCGCGCCGGAAGGACCACAGCTTGGTGCCGAAACCGACGAAGAACTCGGTGACCTTGCCGCCGGCCCAGCGCGCGGTCACCATGTGCCCGGCCTCATGCAGCACGATCGAGAGGATCAGCGCCACCACGAACAGCAGCGCGCCGAGGACGTTCACGCCGGGGAACCTGCCTTAATGTCGAGCACGTCGAGTGGTATCGCCGATACCGCACGTTCATTCAACCCTACTTGGCTGAGAGCTCCTGTGCGGCGACGACGGTCGTCAGCTGCTGTGTGGTTGCTACTGCGCGGCGACGGCGGCGGTGAGTTCTTCGGCGCGGGCGCGGGACCACCGGTCGGCCTCAAGCACTGCTTCGAGGGTGGCCGCTGCGGCCGACTCGGCGCGGTCGGCGTGTTCGGCGACGACGGTGGCGATGGTGTCCACGATCCCGGTGAACGGCAACCGCCCGGCCAGGAAGGCGCCGACGCAGGCCTCGTTGGCACCGTTGAAGACCGCCGGGTACGTGCCACCGGCCCGCCCGACCTGCTTGGCCAGACCTACCGCCGGGAAGGCGGCCTCGTCGAGCGGGAAGAACTCCCAGGTCGCGGCCTTGGTCCAGTCGCAGGCCGGGGCGGCGTCGGCGATCCGGTGCGGCCACGCCATGGCCAGCGCGATCGGGATGCGCATGTCCGGCGGCGAGGCCTGGGCCAGCGTGGAGCCGTCGGTGAACTCGACCATGGAGTGCACGATCGACTGCGGGTGCACGACCACCTCGATGCGGTCGAAGGGGATGCCGTAGAGCAGGTGCGCCTCGATGACTTCGAGCCCCTTGTTGACCAGCGTGGCCGAGTTGACGGTCACCAGCGGCCCCATCGCCCAGGTGGGGTGGGCGAGCGCCTGCTGCGGGGTCACGTCGGCCAGTTCCTCCCGGGCGCGGCCGCGGAACGGTCCGCCGCTGGCGGTGACCACCAGCTTGCGCACCTCGTCCGCGGCGCCGCCGCGCAGGCACTGGGCCAGCGCGGAGTGTTCGGAGTCGACCGCGACGATCTGCCCCGGCGCGGCGATCGAGGTGACCAGGTCGCCGCCGATGATCAGCGACTCCTTGTTGGCCAGGGCCAGCGTGCGGCCGTACCGCAGCGCGGCCAGCGTCGCCTTGAGCCCGGCGGCGCCGTCGATGCCGTTGAGGACGACGTCGCAGTCGAGCTCGGCCAGTTGAGCCGCGGCGTCGGGGCCCGCGACGATCCGGGGCAGCCGGTAGTCGCCGGTCGCGTAGCCGCGCTGCTGCGCTTCGGCGTAGAAGGCGAGTTGCAGGTCCTGTGCGGCGGTGGCCTTCGCGACCGCGACCGCCTCGACGCCGAGGCCGAGCGCCTGCCGGGCGAGCAGCGTCGCGTTCTTGCCGCCGGCCGCGAGGGCGACGACGCGGAACCGGTCCGGATTGCGGGTGATCACGTCGATCGCCTGAGTCCCGATCGAGCCGGTCGAGCCGAGGATGACGACGCGCCGGGGGCTGCTGCTCACGCTCTTGAACGCCACAGTGCTCATGAGCGTCATTGTTCCCCATGCGCCCTCGAAGAGCTCGCAGACGGGAGCCAAGGCCGCGAGATACATCGAATGCTGCGCCGCAGACCCCGCCTTGAACGCCGAGAGACTGGGCCGATAGGCTCACCCGCCGCGTTCCTGTCATGAACGCTCGTATCATGAATCTGCGACCAGGCGATTCCGAGGGGGACGGTCATGTCGGATCAGGTCCCGGCGCAGTGGGGGCAACCAGAACCACAGCCGCAACCACAGCAGCCCGCGTGGGGTCACCCACAACAACCACAGGCACAGCCACAGCCACAAGTGCAGCCGCCTGTGCCACAGCCTCCGTTGCCGCAGCCTCCTGCGTGGGGCCAGCCGCCCGCACAACAGCAGCCGCCGCAGCCGCAGTACGGAGCGCCGCAGCCGCAGTACCAGGACGCGCCCCCCTATCAGGACGCGCCGCAGTACGGAGCCGCGCCTCAACCTCAGTACGGGGCCGTACCGCAGTGGGGCCAGCAGCAGCAATGGGGGCAGCAGCAACAGCCCCAACAGTGGGGGCAGATACCCCAACAGCCGCCGGCGTACGGATGGCCGCCGCCACCGCCGCAGCGCCGATTCAACCGCGGGCAACTCATCGCGACCGTCGGCATCGTGGTCCTGGCCGTGCTCGGCGGAGGCGTCTACGCGTACAACCACTTCACTACCAGCGGTGACACTGTCTCATCAGTCACCTGCGCACCGGCCACCCTCACCTCGTGCCTGGTCGCCAAACCGTCCTCGGCGAACGAATACACCGACTCGTGGGGCTCGTCCACGACGCCGTCGAAGGACGACTACCTCAAATGGGCGTTCGACAGCGATCCGATCGCGCAGAAGACCGCGAGCGACAACCTGACGTCCGAGGGTCTACAGAACATCGCGCACACCGCGTGGAAGGCCTCCGACGGCAACGGCATCGACTTCACGCTGCTGAAGTTCTCCGGAGTGCAGGGCGCGCATGCGCGGGCGCTCGAAATGCTCGGCACCGACATCTCCGCCGCAGACCCGGTGCCCGCACCCGCCGGCCTGCCGGGCTCGGCCTACTCCGACAGCAAGGCCAACAGCGACGGCGACATCGTCACCCGGTACTCGGCCCAGGTCGGCGACATCGCGTTGCAGGTGCGCTACTACTCCCCCAGCAGTTACTCCGCCGGTGACCTGACCTCGTGGCTGGCTGCGGAGTACCAGAGCCTGACCACGGCGCCGAAGGTCGGCCCGAGCCCGCAGCAGGCGAGCACGACGCAGTCGGTGACGTGCTCCGGCGGCCTGTCCTCGTGCCTGATGTCGGCGCCGTCGGGCAGCACGCCGTGGGGCGGCTCGTGGAGTGACAACGCCTCGCCGACCGCCGCGCAGTACTCGGCGCAGATGTTCAACGAAACCGCCTGGCAGACCATCATCAAGGCACGGCTCAACGCCGCCGGCCTGACCGGTATCAGCCACCGCACATGGATCACCTCGAACGGCACGGAAGCCGACGACGTGCTGCTCTCGTTCGGCACCGCGAACGGCGCGACGGCCTGGTACAAGAACGACGGCTACTCCACCACCGGCACCTCGTTCTCCGTCCCCGGTCAGCAGAACGCCACCGGCACGTACGACTCCAAGGCGGACAGCCAGGGCAACATCGCCGCGCAGGTCTACGGCGTCTCCGGGAGCGTGGCCATGGAACTGTTCACCTGGAGCCCCGGCAGCTTCGACAAGACCCGCACGGTGACCTGGGCCTCGCAGCAGCTGGGCAGGATCGGTTCGACCTCGAAGACGCAGAGCGCCACGGTGGCGGCCGTGCCGACGGCGACCGCCACGGCGGTCAGCCCGACCGGCAGCTGCTCGTCGGCCGAGAGCTGCCTGATCCAGGCGCCGGCCGGCTCGCAGGCGTGGACCGGCACGGACTACGACAAGACGACCACGGCGACGGTCCAGCAGTACGTGGCCGAGAACTGGTCGAGCGAAAGCTCCGCCGAGCAGACCTACGAGGCGGGCCTGCTCAACGACGCAGGAGTCACGGCCATCGCACACCGGGAGTGGGACGCCGCCGACGGCACCAGCGCGATGCTGACCATCCTCCAGTACGGTTCGGCGAAGAACGCGCATTCCGAGGCGCTGGACTACCAGGGCGCGATCCTGTCGACGGGCACCGAGGTGACGGTGCCCGGATTGAACGACGGGGTGGTGGACATCAAGTCCATGGATGACAGCGGTGACATCCCGGTCAAGGTCGATCTGTGGAAGGGGAACTACGAGGTGCGACTGTCCTTCTACGGCCTGGCCACCGCGAATCCGCAGGGGGCGGTCTCCATCGCGCTCCAGCAGCTCGCCGCATTGGCGGGCAGCTGACCGTGACCGAGACGAACGAGTCGTACGAGCCGGCCGACCAGCCACAGCGGCAGGAGGCCATCCGGTTCGAGCCGCCCCAGGTCCCAGCAGCACCGGCGGCGCCCGTGCTGCCGCCGGTACCTGAGGTCCCGCCGCCAGCGCCGAGATACCCGGCGACCCAGAGCTCCGCAGCCCAGAACGCTGCAATGCAGAATCCGGCAGCCCAGAACCTTGCTGCACAAAACCCTTTTGCCCAAAACCCGATCGCACAGCAACCGGCGTCCCAATACCCGGCGGCAGGCCAGCAGCCGGCGGCGCAGTACCCGAACGCGCCGCAGTACGGTGCAGCTAACCAGTACGGTGCCAACCCGCCGCAGTATGGCGCCGCGCCACCCGGATACCCGCCAAACGCTCCATATGGCAACTACGGGCCGTACAACGCGTACAACAGCGGTCCGTACGGCTACGGCTACCCGCAGGGCTATTACGCACAGCCGCCGGGGACCAGTGGCTTGGCCATAGCCTCGCTGATCCTGGGCATCTGCGGATTCTTCTGCGTGACGCCGTTCATCAGCATCGGGCTCGGGATCGCCGCGCTGTCGAAGATCGGCAAGACCGGCGGATCCGGCAAGGGCATGGCCGCCGCCGGGATCATCCTGTCCTCGCTGTGGATCCTGCTGCTGATCCTGCTGGTCGCGACCGGCGGCTTCCACGTCGGTTCGAACTCGAACAACCCGGGGCCGTCAGTAGTGCAAACGCAGGGCCCGGACGGCACGACGGCCTGACCCGGACCCTGACTGCTTATCGGTTGAACCGACTAGAGATCGAGGCCGGTGAGGACAAGCACGCGCTCGTACGTGTAGTCCTGCATCGCGTACTTGACGCCCTCACGGCCGACGCCTGAGCCCTTCGCGCCACCGTAGGGCATCTGGTCGGCGCGGTAACTCGGCACGTCGCCGACGATCACGCCGCCGACTTCGAGCTCGCGGTGCGCACGGAAGGCTGCCTGCACGTCGTGGGTGAAAACACCGGCCTGAAGTCCGTACGCCGAGTCATTGACCGCGGCGAAGGCGGCGTCCGTACTGTCAACGCTCTGCACCGCCAGCACCGGGCCGAAGACCTCCTCACACACCACCTTGGCGTCTGACGGCACATCAACGAGCACGGTAGGCGCGTACGACGAGCCGTCGCGCGTACCTCCGATCAGCACCTTGGCCCCACCGGCAACAGCCTCGTCAACCCACTGTTCGATCCGCTTCGCGGCCGCCTCGCTGATGAGGGGGCCGACGTCCGTACCCGGATCGGCCGGGTCGCCGGTCTTCAGCGCGGCCACCGCGTCCACCAGCTTCGGCAGCAGCCGGTCGTACACCGCGCGGTCGGCGAAGACGCGCTGCACGGCGATGCAGGACTGGCCGGCCTGGTAGTTGGAGAAGGTCGCGATCCGTCCGGCCGCCCAGTCGAGGTCCGCCTCGCTCGCGTAGTCGCCGAGCACCACGGCCGCGGCGTTCCCGCCGAGTTCCAAGGTGACGTGCTTGTGCGGGGCGGCGGCCTGGATCAGCGCGCCGACCGGGCCGGAGCCGGTGAACGAGACGACCGGCAGCCGGGGGTCGGCCGTCAGCCGCTCCATCCGCTCGTTCGGCACCGGCAGTACCGACCAGGACCCGGCGGGCAGGTCGGTCTCGGCCAGCAGCTCGCCGAGCAGCAGCGCGGACAGCGGGGTGGCGGGGGCGGGCTTGAGGATGATCGGCGCGCCCACGGCGACGGCCGGGGCCACCTTGTGCGCGACCAGGTTCAACGGGAAGTTGAACGGCGAGATGCCGAGCACCGGGCCCTTGGGGAACCGCCGGACGACCGCGATCCGGCCGGTCGCGGTCGCGTCCGTGTCCAGCCGCTGGAGCTCCCCGGCGAAGCGGCGGGCCTCCTCGGCGGCCCAGCGGAAGACCGAGACGGCGCGGCCGGCCTCGGCCCGCGCCCACTTGAGCGGCTTGCCGTTCTCGGCGGTGATCAGCTCGGCGATCTCGCCGGCTCGCTCGGCCAGCCGCCGCGAGACGTGGTCGAGTGCGGCGGCGCGTGCGTGCGCGGGCAGCGCGGCGGTCCGCTTCGCCGCCGCGTCGGCCGCGGCGACCGCCTGCTCGACCTGCTCGTCGGTCGGCACCGAGATGGTCGCGAGCGGCACGCCGTCGTACGGCCGCGTCACTTCGCGCGTCCCCTCGCCGGTCGCCGGGGCTCCGGCGAGCCAGAACGGGCGCGGATCGGTCGCAACAGTCATCTTCGCTCCACTCATGCTCATCGCGGTCCGGCTCGGGCGCACGCGGCTTCACATCACCCTAGGCCGGTGAACCACAGCCGTCTCCTCACACAATGCAGCCCAATGCCGTACGGCGCCCGCACTGTGCAAAACCATCCGGGCAAAACCATCCGGGCGAAGTCGTCCGCGCGAAGTCGTCCGCGTCATCCGCGCAGGTTCACCAGCACCGGAGGCGTGCGGATGCCGTCCGGCGTGGCCAGCGAGATCAGCGCGTGGCCGGTCGGCACGTCGTTGATGATCTCGGAGGCGGACCACACCGGCCGCTCGACCGCGCGGGTGGCCACCGAGCGCTGGTACTCCACGGTCGTATTACCGGTGATCGTCTGAATGACCGACTTCTCCTTCTTCCCGCCCGGGGTCGCGACGTGGCCGCTCCCGGTGGAGGTCGACGAGCCGGTGGTCACGGTCGTCTCGGGGGACCACTGCGTGCCCCAGTACTCCGCGAAATACCGCGCATCCTGCGGTTCGACGCCCGCGAAGACCGCCTTGCAGCCGGTGCCGGTGAACACCGCGGAGCGCAGATGTTCCGGGAACTGGCCCATCGACTGGGTCAACAGCACTATCCCCGCGTTGGCTGCCCGCGCCCGTTGCAGGCCCTGCGCGACGTACTCGTCCACGAAACGGCCGGCCTCGTCCACGATCAGGCCCTTGAACACCGAGCGATCGGCATCGGGCGCCGCGACGACCTGCACGAACTGCGCGATGGCCAGGCGGGCGAGGATCCGCGCGGCCTGCGGCGACGTGCCCTCGGGCAGCGCGATGCGCACCCGGATCGGCCGGTTGATCTCGCGCATGGAGAAGCGGCGCGGGCGTCCGTCGAACAGATCGATCAGCGCCGGGCGGTCGAGCAGCCGAAGCCGCTCGTTCAGCAGCGGGACCGGGCTGTCCCGCTGCACCGAGTCGATCAGCTCACGCGCCGTCGGGTAGCGGGATTCGCGTTCGTAGAAGCCCGCGATCACCGCGTACAGCGCATTGCGCGCCGCGGAGTCCGCCGCCGGATCGGTGTGCGCGGTCTCCGGCGGCAGCACCGCCCCGGCCAACCGGTCGGCGGCCTCGTCCGGAGTCGAGGCGCCTCCGAACAGGTCGAAGCCCCAGTTCGCACGATCCTGCACGCCGCGATCCTGGACGCCATCGCGGAGCCCGGCCGGATCCGGGCGCCGGTTCGGATCGATGTCGATATCGAAGAAGTCGGGCAGCACCTCGCGGCCGAAGGCGGACCCGGTCGGATCGATCACCACTACCGAGGCCAGGCCCACCAGCGTCTGGAGGCCGAGCAGCTCGATGATCGGCCGCGCGAAGGAGCGGGTCTTGCCCGAGCCGGGCGGCCCGACCACGAGCATCGACGTGCGCAGCACCTCGGTGTCCAGCGCGAACCACTGGTTCTGATGGGTTGCCGGATTGCGCCCAGTCGGCGCCGCGACGCCGAGCCTGGCCTGACCGGTTATCAGATCGTGCTGCACCAAACGGGGCATCGGCAGGTCACGCTGAAGGGATTCGTGCACGAACGCGCCGCCGCCGTACTCCTCGATCTGCTCGGCGACCGGCCGCAGCCGCTCCAACCCACCGCCCGAGCGCGCATCACGTGCGGACTGCTGGACTACACGAGCGACGCGCACGTAGTCGACATCCGTGAGCTCGCCGCCGGCCAACTCCTCGTCGAGGCGTCGCGCGGCTGTGTCGAACCCCGCGGTGCGCAGGTCCTTCCACAGGTCAGGACGTACCGGGGGCGGCGCGGGCGCCGTCTTCGGCTCCGGGCGATACCTGGCCCACGTGCGGCGGACCGCCTCCGGCCACCTGCCGTAGCTGCCGCAGGCGATGACGATGACCAAGATGAGCACGTCACTGAGAAAGCCGGGCAGCTTGAGCACGTTCAGCAACAACGCGGCCGGGGCGATCAGCGCCACATAGAGCACCGGCAGCGCGATCACGGAGTTGCGCAGACGCCGCCAGGCGGCCGGATCGAGCGGCCCGGGCCGACCCGAGGCGCCGTCCTGCGGATCGCGTCCGTAGGCGAAGACGCCGGGCAGATCGAGCACCCGCGGGCCGTGCACCCAGCCGAGCAGGTCGGGCCGGGTCTGGTCGGTCCACTTGGTGCCGTCCCAGTAGCGCACCTGAGCGGCCCCGCTCGGGCACGGGTACCAGCCCTCGCGCATGCCGTGGCCCTGAGCTGGGACGGCTGGACCGTCTTGCACCGCCACTGCGTTCTCTCCCCTTCGCTGACGCGGGACCGGGCGACGACCCGCCCCGTCGATCGTAGCGACCTGCGGCTATCAGGCCGAGAGCCGACACAGCGCCCCTGATACGACCCCGACCCTGATACGGCCCCGTGAGCCCTGATACCGACACAGTGACAGGGGATGCGAGAAACGCCCGACGTGCTGCCAGGTGTAGCGGGCGCGTTCATTGGCTATCGTCGAACTCGGCTGTGCAACCAGCGCACGCTACGGCGCACATCACCCCGCGCAAAGCGCATTTGCACCACGCACACGCACGCACACGGCTCGCGCCGCACCGTAAAGGAGCTCCCCGCCGATGACCACTCCCGCCCGTCCGGTCGGCGGTCCCGCACAGCCGCAGCTGCGTCGGCTGGTGACCGAGATCCCCGGCCCGAAGTCGCAGGAGCTGCTCGCCCGGCGCAACGAGAGCGTCGCGGTCGGCGTCTCGACGATGCTGCCGGTGTTCGTCACCCGGGCAGGCGGCGGCGTGCTGGAGGACGTGGACGGCAACTCGCTGATCGACTTCGGCTCCGGGATCGCGGTCACCAGCGTCGGCAACAGCGCCGAAGCGGTGGTCGCCCGGGCGACCGGGCAGTTGCAGCGCTTCACGCACACCTGCTTCATGGTCACGCCGTACGAGGATTACGTGGCGGTGTGCGAGGCGTTGGCCGAGCTGACCCCGGGCGACCATCCGAAGAAGTCGGCCCTGTTCAACTCCGGTGCCGAGGCCGTCGAGAACGCCGTCAAGATCGCTCGCGCCTATACGAAGCGCCAGGCCGTAGTCGTCTTCGACCACGGATACCACGGCCGCACGAACCTCACCATGGCGCTGACCGCGAAGAACATGCCGTACAAGAACGGCTTCGGGCCGTTCGCCCCCGAGGTCTACCGGGTGCCGATGGCCTACCCGCTGCGCTGGCCGACCGGCCCCGAGCACTGCGCCGAGGAGGCCGCGGCACAGGCGATCTCGCAGATCGACAAGCAGATCGGCGCGCAGAACGTGGCCGCCGTGGTGATCGAGTCGATCCAGGGTGAGGGCGGCTTCATCGTGCCGCCGGCCGGCTTCCTGCCGCGCATCGCCGAGTACTGCCGGGCCAACGGCATCGTGTTCGTCGCGGACGAGATCCAGACGGGCTTCTGCCGCACCGGCGACTGGTTCGCCTGTGAACACGAGGGCGTGCTGCCCGACCTGATCACCACCGCGAAGGGCCTGGCCGGCGGCCTGCCGCTGGCCGCAGTCACCGGACGTGCGCAGATCATGGACGCCGCGCACCCGGGCGGCCTCGGCGGCACCTACGGCGGCAACCCGGTGGCCTGCGCGGCCGCGCTCGGCGCGATCGACACCATGCGGTCCGAGGACCTCGCTGGACGGGCCCGCAAGATCGGTGAGACCATGATGCCGCGGCTGCGCGCGCTCGCGCAGCGCCATCCCGAGATCGCCGAGGTGCGCGGACGCGGCGCGATGCTCGCCGTCGAACTGGTCGAGCCCGGCACGCTGGACCCGGCGCCGCAGCTGGCGGCGAAGGCCGCCGCGTTCTGTCACGCCGCCGCAGTGGTGGTGTTGACCTGTGGCACGTACGGCAACGTGCTGCGCTTCCTTCCACCCCTGGTTATCGGCGATGATTTGTTGGACGAAGGACTGGACGTGATCGATCAGGCCTTCGACGCCGTGTTGACGAACACCAAGAGCTGACTGCCCCGTCCTCGGGAGTGCGGCCCGAGGACACTTGCGGCGCCCGCCCTCGACCCCGGGCGGGCGCCGCTCGTGTGTTCGCACCGAATCGGTGCTCGTCCGGCGCACATCCCCCGCGTCCCGCACACCTCCCGCGCGCATCCGATGCTTCGCGTACTCTCGAAACGATGATCCAGGGCTTCGATTCGGACTCGCCGCCGGACACCGCACCGGCGCGCGCCTCCGTGTCCCCGGAGCCGGAGCCTGCGGACCGCTGGTGGCTGATCCCGGCACTGCTGCTGACCGGATTCGGACTGCTGATCTGGCAGGTGAAGACGCACGGCCCGGTGGTGACGCTGGACGTGCACGTCCGCGGCCGGATCCAGGATTGGGCCCGATCCCCGTCCATGGCCTGGTTCTTCCACCTCGGACGCGCAATGGCCGACCTCGGCGACCTGTCGGTTGCACTGCCGGTCCTGCTGGTGGTCACAGCGCTGGCAATCCGCGCAACCCGCTCATGGCGCCCCGCGCTGGTAACGACCGCGGCGTCCGCCGCCCTCGCGGCCGTCATCCCGCTTAAGGTCTGGATCAGCCGCCCCGGTCCATCCGGCGCTCCCCACGGCGACGCCTCCTTCGGCTTCTTCCCGTCCGGCCACACCGCCGACGCGGTCCTGTGCTACGGCACAAGCGCGCTCCTGCTCTGCGCCTTCGTCATCCCGGACGGCCCGAACGCGCGTCATCTGCGCCAAGCGGCCATCACCGCCGCATGCATCCTCGTCACAGCGACGATCTTCGGACTGCTCTGGTCGAACTTCCACTGGCTCTCCGACACCGTCGGCTCACTGTGCTGGTGCGGCGCGGCCCTGGCCGTACTGCTTCGTGTCGCGAATCTCACTGGCAACGCCGGCGCCGGGACGCGGCCCCGTGGGCATGCCGTCAACTGAGGTCAGAACTTCGGCGGCTGCACCGTCAACCGCCGTGCCACCGCATCGGCCAGCCCCTCACTTGCTCATGGGCGCGTTCTTGCAGGTTGCGCTCGCGGAGCCGGTATTTTCCCGATCTACACGTTCTGATCTACACGTTCTGCGGGAAACCGAGGTTGACGCCGCCGTGCGAGGGGTCGGGCCAGCGCTGGGTGACGGCCTTCGTGCGGGTGTAGAAGTGGACGCCCTGGGGGCCGTAGGCGTGTGAGTCGCCGAACAGGGAGGCCTTCCAGCCGCCGAAGGAGAAGTAGGCGACGGGGACCGGGATCGGGACGTTGATGCCGATCATGCCCACTTCCACCTCGTTGCGGAAGCGCGCCGCGGCGCCGCCGTCGTTGGTGAAGATCGCGGTGCCGTTGCCGTAGGGGTTGGCGTTGATCAGTTCGACGGCCTGGTCGTAGGACCGGGCGCGGACGACGCAGAGCACGGGGCCGAAGATCTCGTCGGTGTAGATCGACATCTCGCTGGTCACGTGGTCGAACAGGGTCGGGCCGAGCCAGAAGCCGCGCGCGGTGTCCACGCCGGTCTGCGCTTCGCCGTCGATCGGGTGATCTCGGCCGTCCACGACCAGGGCGGCGCCGGCCTGCCGGCCTGCTTCGAGGTAGGAGGTGACCTTGTCCCGGTGCGCGCCGGTGACCAGCGGGCCCATCTCGGACGTGGGGGCGCAGCCGGGGCCGACGCGCAGCTTGCCCATCCGGTCGGTGATCTTCTCGATCAGTTCGTCGCCGATCGGGTCGACCGCGACCAGCACCGAGACGGCCATGCAGCGCTCGCCGGCCGCGCCGAAGCCGGCGGAGACCGCGGCGTCGGCGGCCAGGTCCAGGTCGGCGTCGGGGAGCACGACCATGTGGTTCTTCGCTCCGCCGAGGGCTTGCACCCGTTTGCCGTAACGCGTGCCGTTCTCGTAGACGTAGCGCGCGATCGGGGTCGAGCCGACGAAGGAGACCGCCTTGACGTCGGGGTGTTCGAGCAGCCGGTCCACCGCGACCTTGTCGCCGTGCACGACGTTGAACACGCCGTCGGGCAGCCCGACCTCCTTCCACAGCGCGGCGATCCAGCTGGTCGCCGAGGGGTCCTTCTCACTCGGCTTGACGATGACGGTGTTGCCGGTGGCGATGGCGAGCGGGAAGAACCACATCGGGACCATCGCCGGGAAGTTGAACGGCGAGACGACCGCGACCGGGCCGAGCGGCTGTTGCAGTTCGTAGACCTCGACGCCGGTCGAGGCGGACTCGACGAAGCCGCCCTTGACCAGGTGCGGGATCCCGCAGGCGAACTCGACGACCTCAAGGCCGCGGGCCACCTCGCCGAGCGCGTCGGAGTGCACCTTGCCGTGCTCGGAGACGATGATCCGCGCCAGTTCCTCGCGCCGGGCGCTGAGCTGCTCGCGGAAGGCGAACAGCAGCTGCGTCCGCTTGGCCAGCGATGTCGCGCGCCAGGCCGGGAACGCGGCCGCGGCCGCGGCCACCGCGTCGTCCACCTCCCGGACCGAGGCGTAGTCGACGACGCCGCTGACCTCGCCGGTGGCCGGGTCGTGGATGTCGCCGCGCCGGTCGGACACGCCTGACCACGGCGCTCCGTCGATCCAGTGTGTGACGTGCTTGCTCACGAGTTCGCCCCTCAGCGTCGGAATCGGATCGCCTGGTTCTTCGTCGCCGGTTTTCTTCGAGTCTGCTGAGTACACCGGTGAGTGGCCAATTGTCACATTGTCGGCGGCGGAGCCGTTCGGCTTACAGCGCGCGGAGTGGTTCGGACGGGGGTGTTCGGACGGGGGCGGTTCGGACGCAGGAGGTTCGGCTGGGCAGGCCGGTCAGCTGTCGAAGCCCAGGCCGAAGCGGTCCAGGGTGCGTAGCCAGAGGTTGCGCCGACCGTTGTCGCGGTCCGCTTGGTCCAGCGACCGGCGGGTCAGATTGACGCCCAGCGACCTGACCGGCTCGGGCGGGAACGGCAGGGGTCTGGTGCGGACGAGTTGAAGTTCGGTCAGGTCGGTGGGCCGGCCGGTGAGCAGGTCGAGCATCACGTTCGCGCCGAAGCGGGTCGCTCCGACGCCGAGTCCGGTGTATCCGGCGGCATACGCGACTCGGCCGCTGTGCGCGGTGCCGAAGAACGCGCAGAAGCGGGTGCAGGTGTCGATGACGCCGCCCCAGGTGTGCGTGAACTTGAGACCTTCGAGGTGGGGGAAGGTGCGGAAGAAGTGCTCGGCGAGTCTGGCGAAGGTCGCGGGGCGCTGGTCCAGGTCGGAGGCGATGCGGTTGCCGTAGTGGTAGATCGCGTCGTAGCCGCCCCACAGGATCCGGTTGTCCGCGGTCAGGCGGTAGTAGTGGAACTGGTTCGCCGAGTCGCCGACGCCCTGCCGGGCGTGCCATCCGGTCTCGGCGAGTTGCGCGGCGCTGAGCGGTTCAGTCGTCAGGACGTAGTCGTAGACGGGGATGACGTATGGCCGTACACGCTTCAGGAGCGCGGGAAATGCGTTGGTGGCAAGGGCGACGTGGTCGGCGGTGATGCGTTTGTCGTGCTTGGTGTGGAGGGTGAGGGTGGGGCCGTTGGGAGTTTTTGTCAGGGCGGAGATGGGTGTGTGTTCGTGGATGCGTACGCCTAGGGAGAGGCAGGCATCGCGTAGGCCCCAGGCGAGCTTCGCCGGGTTGACGATCGCACAGCCCTCGCGGTCCCAGGTCGCGGCGACGTATGTCGGTGAATTGATCTGCGCGCGGACGGCGTCGGCGTCGAGGTATTCGACATGCTCGCCGTACCGCGCGGCGATCTCGGCGTATTCGCGCAGTTTGGCGGCCTGCCATTCGGCGGTCGCGACGTTCATCTCACCGGTACGTTCCCAGGCGCAGTCGATGCCGTACTTGTGCAGCGTGGCTTCGATCGCGTCCAGGTTCTGCGCGCCGAGTCGATTCAGCGTGCGTAGTTCACGAGGGAAGCGGTCTATTCCGTTAGGCAGGCCGTGGGTGAGGGACGCGGCGCAGAAGCCGCCGTTGCGGCCGGAGGCTGCCCAGCCGATTCGTGACGCTTCGAGGAGTACGACGTCCCGGCCGGGGTCGCGCTCCTTCGCGAGCAACGCTGTCCACAGGCCGCTGTAGCCGCCGCCGACTACGGCCAGGTCGCAGCGTACGTCGTCGGCCAGTGCGGGCAAGGCCTCGGGGCGGCCGGGGTCGTCCAGCCAGAAAGGCTTCGGCACGGCCCCGGCCAGGGCACGACTGAGGTCCACCACGACCACCGGTTCATTTCTTGCGGGTCCGGGCCCGGCCGACGGCGAGCGAGAGGGCGATCCCGGTCATGGTCACCAACATCATCATCGAGCCGATGACGTCGATCTGCACGGGGACGGAGCGTTGCACCGCGCCGTAGACGTAGACCGGGAACGTCACCTCGGTGCCGGCCGTGTACTTGGTGACGATGTAGTCGTCGATCGACAGCGCGAAGGAGAGGAGCGCCGCCGCGGCGATGCCCGGCGCGACGAGCGGCAGGGTGACCTTCATGAAGGTCTGCCGCGGCGTGGCGTAGAGGTCCTGTGCCGCTTTTTCGAGCGTCGGGTCCATGCCGGCCAGGCGGGTCTTCACGGTGACCACGACGTAGCTCAGGCAGAACATGACGTGGCCGATGGTGATGGTCCAGAAGCCCAGCGAGCCGCTGCCGATCGTGGAGAAGAACAGGGTCAGCAGCGTCGCGCCCATGATGATCTCGGGCGCCGCCATCGGCAGGAACAGCAGCACGTTGACGGCCGGCCGGGCGCGGAAGCGGTGCCGGGACATCGCGAACGCCGCCATGGTGCCCAGGACCGTCGAGGCGATCATCACCACGACGCCGATCTCCAGCGAGAGCGTCATGTGCGTGCAGATGTCGTCGACCGCGCACGGATGCTGCCAGGCGTTCGCGGAGAAACGGTTCCAGATGTAGTTGTACTTGCCGACCGGCGAGTTGAACGACATCACCAGCATGACGGCGTTCGGCGCGAGTAGGAACACGAAGACCGCGATGGCGGTGGCCGCCAGGATGTTCCCGCGGATCCACGCCAGCGGGCTGCGGCGTCTGCGGGAAGCTTTGGTCGACGCAGAGTTCGGTGCGGCGGGCTTCGGCCGCGAGGTGGCGGAGGTCGTCGCCGACATCAGAGCAGGTCCTCCGTTCCCGCCTTGCGGACATAAGACAGCACGACGATCAGGGTGACGGCCATCAGGATCACGGACATCGCGCTGGCGATCGGGTAGCCGGTCGAGTCGTGCAGGAACTCGTCCTCGATGATCTGGCCGATCACCTTCGTGTTCGGATTGCCGAGCAGCTGCGCGTTGATGTAGTCGCCGACCGCTGGGATGAAGGTCAGCAGCGTGCCGCCGACGACGCCGGGCATCGACAGCGGCAGGGTGACGCGCCGCCAGGTCTTCCACGGCGAGCAGTACAGGTCGGCGCCGGCCTCGTGCAGCCGCGGGTCGATCTTCTCCAGCGACGTGTAAAGCGGCAGGACCGTGAACGGCAGGAAGTTGTAGACCATGCCGAAGACGACGGCGCCCGGGCTGGCCAGCACGTGGTCGCTGGCGGTCAGGCCGAGAGCCGAGGTGACGTTCAGCGCGCCGACGTCGCGCAGGATGCGCACGACCGTGCCGTTGTCGGACAGGATCGTCTCCCACGCGATCGTCCGGATCAGGAAGCTGGTGAACGACGGGACGATGACCAGCGCCATCAGCAGCGACTTCCACCTGCCGGCCTTGAAGGCGATGAAGTACGCCAGCGGGTAGCCGAGCAGCAGGCAGAAGACCGTGCACAGGAACGCGAACAGGAACGAGCGCCCGAACTGCGTGGCGTACTGCGACCAGCCGTCCGCGTAGTTCGCCCAGCGCCAGGTCAGCGTGAAACCCTCGTCCAGGCTGCCTTCCTGCACCGAGGCCGAGACCGAGGTGAAGATCGGCACGATGAAGAAGACGATGAGCCACAGCAGCGTCGGCGCGAGCAGCAGGTAAGGAAGCCGGTTGCGCTTCTTGCGGCGCGGTTCGGAATTCGCGGCCGGTCTCGGAGCCGGCGCGGGCGGCACGCCAACGTCGGCGGGCTGTGCACTCATTCCCTGCGCACTCATGCAGTGGCCTCGTCGTCGATCCCTGAACCGGCGTCTATGTCCTGAGCTCCGTCCAGGCCGAAGGTCTGCGTCGGGTCCCAGTGCAGTAGTACCGGCGTGCCGGGACGTTGGATCTCACGGCCGGTGTTCTGCTCGAAGACGGCCACCTCCCCGCAGCCGGCCTCGGCGCCCCACGGCATCTTGACCAGGTACTGCGTGGAGACGCCGATGAACGAGGCATCGCTGACCACGCCGCCGGTCAGGACGTTGTGCCCGGCCGGGATTTCGGCCTCGGACCTGGCCAGGTGCACCTTCTCCGGACGCACTCCGGCGATGATCCGGCCGGAGTCGATGCGGCTTCGCTTCGCCGGGAGGGTGAGGCGCTGGCCTTGTGCGTCGACGACGACGACGTCGCCGTCCTTGCCCTCGACGGTGCCGGCGATCAGATTGGACTGGCCGAGGAAGTTGGCGACGAACGTCGACACCGGGTTCTCGTACAGCTCGGCCGGCGAGCCGAGCTGCTCGATCCGTCCGGCGTTCATCACGGCGATGGTGTCGGCCATGGTCATCGCCTCCTCCTGATCGTGCGTCACGTGCACGAAGGTGAGGCCGACCTCGGTCTGGATGCGCTTGAGCTCGATCTGCATCTGCCGGCGCAGCTTCAGGTCCAGCGCGCCGAGCGGCTCGTCCAGCAGCAGCACCTGCGGCTGGTTGATCAGGGCCCTGGCCACCGCGACCCGCTGCTGCTGGCCGCCGGAGAGCTGCGCGGGCTTGCGCCGGGCCAGGTGGCCGAGCTCGACCAGGTCCAGCATCCGCTCGACCGGCCCCTTGACGTCCTTGACCCCGCGCCGCCGCAGGCCGAAGGCCACGTTCTCGAAGATGTCGAGGTGCGGGAAGAGGGCGTAGTTCTGGAAGACCGTGTTCACCGGCCGCCGGTACGGCTTGAGGTCGGTGACCTCGGTTTCGCCGAGGAATATTCGTCCGCGCGTCGGGTCTTCGAGCCCGGAGACCATGCGCAGTGTGGTGGTCTTGCCGCAGCCGGACGCGCCGAGCAGGGCGAAGAACGAGCCCTGCGGGACGGTCAGGCTGACGTCGTCGACCGCGGCGAACGAGCCGAAGTGCTTGGTGAGGTTCTCCAGCCGCAGATCCCCGCCGGTCACGGCGCCGCTCGGGCCGCTCGGGCCGTGCGCGGCGCTCAACGCGGCGCTCATCAGCCGGTGACCTTGAGGAACTGCTTGGTGTAGTCGTCGAGCTTGGACACCGTGATGGCCATGAACGGGTGCGCGGTGGCCGTCTCCTGCGCCGTGGGCACGATCAGCGGGTTGGACGCGGCGGAGGCGTCCAGCGTCTTGAGCGCGTCGATCGCTCCGTTGACGACCGGGATGTAGTCGATGTAGTCGTCGAGCTGCGCGGCCACCTGCGGCTGAAGGTAGTAGTTCATCAGCTTTTCGGCATTGCTCTTGTGCCGCGCATAGTTCGGGACGCACATGTTGTCGTACCAGGACAGCGAACCCTCGGTCGGGAAGACCGTTTTGAGGTTGGCCTGGCCGAGCGCGGCGACGTCGCCCGAGTACGCCATGGTCACCGCGGTGTTGCCGGCGGTGAAGTCGGACAGGTAGCTGTTGCCGGAGAACGCGCGCACCTGGCCGGCGTCCTTGGCCTTCTGGATGTAGGCGATGGCCGCCTTGAAGTCGTCGTCGGTGAAGTTCGCCGGGTCCTTGCCGAGCGCGAGCAGCGCGAAGGCGATGGTGTCCTCCATCTCCGCCATCAGCGAGACCTTGCCCTTGAGGTCGGGGCGGGTGAACAGCTCGACGATCGAGTTGACCGGCGTGGAGACCAGCTTGGTGTTGTAGGCGATGACGGTGAAGCCGGAGGCCCACGGGATGGTGTACTTACGGCCCGGGTCGACCGGGACGTTGGCCATCTGGCTAGTCAGGTTCGCGTGGTTGGGGATGTTCGCCAGGTTCAGCTTCTGGATGTAGTCGTTCTCGCGCAGCTTGGGGATCATGTAGTCCGACATGACGATCAGGTCGCGGCCGGTGTCCTTCCCGGCCGCCAGCATCGGGTCGATCGTCGTGTAGAACTCGTTGTTGTCGTTGATGTCCTCGGTGTAGTTGACGGTGATCCCGGTCTGCTTCTTGAAGTCGTCCAGGGTCGGCCTGGCGTTCTTGTTGTTCGGATCGACGTCGATGTACGCGGGCCAGTTGGAGAAGTTCACCACCTTCTCGGTGGCCGAGTAGTCGGTGCCCGCGTGGCCGGTCGCCTCGGCGGTGGGCACCGCCTTGTGCGCCGGCGCGGTGCCGCAGGCCGCCAGCGCTCCGGCGCCGGCCACGGCGAGTCCGCCGAACGCGGCGCCCCGCAGGATGGACCTGCGCGTGAGCGCCGCCGACTGAGCGTAGGTCGCGGAACTGCGACGCAGGGCGCCGGCCTGGGCGGCGCGGGCGAGGAGCCGAGCCTGCTCCTGCTGTTCCGGCGTGCGTGTGTGTGCTGAGCGTGCGGCCTCGGACATCGTGGAAGGACCTTCCTGCTTGCTGGAGACGTGGGGGATATCTGTCCCGTCACGCGCCCGAGGGCGCGGTACTTAGGGGGTGTTTGAGGCGTGAGGCCGGGATCGTGTCGCCTGTCGCGCACGCTCGCCACGTTGTCGGACCGCACCCAGACAACCAGTCTGGGGACGATCCTCCGACTTACGGAAGCACGCGCCATGCGCCGCGCCCTGATCCGACCCCACGCGTCAAACACCCCCTAGCACTGTTGAATGGTGAGCACGGCGTTAGTCCGCGAACACGATGTAGTCCATGAACCACGGTGTCAGTCCATAAACGCGTCAGTCCATAAACACTGTGCGGTGCCAGCTCTTGCGGGCGATACCGGTCAGGTCGTGCATCACATGCTTGACCTGCGTGTACTCCTCGAACGAGTACGCTGACATGTCCTTGCCGTATCCGGACTGCTTGAAGCCGCCGTGCGGCATCTCGCTGAGGATCGGGATGTGATCGTTGATCCAGACACAGCCGGCCGCGAGCTCGCGGCCGGCGCGATGCGCACGGACCAGGTCCTTGGTCCACGCCGAGGCGGCCAGGCCGTACGGGGTGTCGTTGGCCAGCCGGATCGCCTCGTCGTCGCCATCAAAAGGCAGCGCGACGAGCACGGGGCCGAAGATCTCCTGCCGGACGATCTCGGAGTCCTGACTCACTCCGGTCACCAGCGTGGGCCGGCAGTAAGCGCCGTCGGCGTAGGGCGTGCCGCGCAGCTGCGCGGGCCGTTCGCCTCCGACGACGATCTTCGCCCCGTATCCCCGTGCGCGCTCCACATACCCGGCGACCGAGTCGCGCTGCCGGTACGAGCTGAGCGGCCCCAAGTCCGTCGCCTCGTCGAACGGATCTCCGAGCCGCACCTTCGCGTACAGCTCTGCGACGCCGTCGACGAACTCGTCGAAGAGCGACCGGTGCACGTACGCGCGCGTCACCGCCGTGCAGTCCTGCCCCGTGTTGATCAGTGATCCGGCCACCGCCCCGTGGATCGCCGCTTCGAGGTGGCGGGCCGCCCCGGCGAAGAAGGCCACGTTGTCCACGGTGCCCGGCACGTCGAAGCCGCCGCTGAGCCGGATCGGCTTGCCGGTCTGCGACGACTCGACCCGGGCGAGCTCGCCGGACCGCTCGTCGAGCAGGTCCGCGAGCCGGTGCAGGGCCGCCGACCGCTCCCCCGGCGTCGCCCGCGACCACTGCGGGAAGGCCCCGCGCGCCGCGCAGACCGCGGCGTCGACGTCGGCGACGGTGGCCAGGTCGGCGACGGCGACGGTGCGGCCGGTCGCCGGGTCGATGACCGGCGCGGTCTGCTCGCCGAGGGCCCGGCGCAGCCGGCCGCCGATGTACTGGTGCACGAGTTCGCTCCCGGACCGTCCGTTCGTGGTCTGACTGCTTGCTGCTTGGCCTGCGGGTTTCACAACCTGTCGCCCCGCCGCGGTGCGGACCGGGCGCGGGCCCCGGCGGCTATGAGCGACGATCGTGACAGAATGTCGCCCCCGGAACAAGGGATTCCGCAGGGCGAATTCGCTGCGGCGACGGAATCTCGACGATTCCGGGACCGGACCCGCCAACCTTCACCCCCTTGCCACTGCCGCGTCCAGATGTCAGAGTGCATCACACTCCGGCGGGGATCCGACAGTGTGTCCTACACCGGGTAACGTGCGAGTGAACGAGATCTCGCGGCCGAAGATCCGTATCGAATCCCCCGAAAGCAGCTCCGATGCCCGACGACATATCCGCGTCCATACACCCGGGTTTCCCGACCGTCGCCGAGGTGCTGGCGCTCGACGCGGTGCGCCAGGGCAACCCGCGCGTCGTGGCCGGGGCCGCCGGCCTGGACCGGCGGGTGCGCTGGGTGCACGTGACGGAGCTGACCGACGTGCGCGAGATCCTGCGCGGCGGCGAACTGGTGCTCTCCACCGCCATCGCGTGGCCCGACGACCGGGAGGCGTTGGCCCGCTTCATCGCCGAGCTCGCCGCGCTCGGAGCCGCCGGGCTGGTCGTCGAGCTGGGGCGGCGCTACCCCGAGGCACCCCCCAAACCGCTGCTGCTGGCCGCGGAGAAGCACCGGCTGCCGGTGATCACCCTGGGCCGCGACACACGTTTCGTCACGATCACGGAAGCCGTGCACGCCCGGATCATCGACACGCAGCTGGCCGAGCTTCGGGCCTCGGAGGAGGTGCACCAGACCTTCACCGAACTCGCGGTGGAGGGCGCGGAGCCCGGCGAGGTGGTCCGGCAGATCGCGAAGATGGCCGACCGTCCGGTGGTGCTGGAGAACCTCGCGCACCAGGTCCTGGTGTACGACGCGACGGGATCGACGGACGAGGCGCTGCTCGACGGCTGGGAGGGCCGTTCGCGCGCGGTGCGGTCCACGTCCCGCACCGCATACGACGAGCGCTCCGGCTGGCTGACCACCGTCGTCGGCGCGCGCGGCCAGGATTGGGGCAGGCTGGTGATCGTGTGCGACGGCGTTCCGGCGCCCGCGCCGACCCGGCTGACGATGCTGGCCGAGCGGGGCGCGGCGACCCTCGCGCTCAACCGGTTGATGCAGCGCGACCGGGAGTCGCTGGAGCGCCAGACGCACCGCACGTTGCTGACCGCGATCCTCAACCACGACCACTCGGCCGCTGAGGTCGGCCTGCGGGCCCGCGCGATCGGCGTGGCGCTGGACGGCAAGCGGCTGGTCGGCATCGTGCTGCGGCTGCGCGGCTCGTCGCAGGCCCCGTCGATCCAGGGCGCCACGATCGAGAACCAGGCGCGGCTGCGGGAACTGACCGACCAGGCCGCCGCCGCGGTGCGCGAGAAGCGGCTGTCCGCGCTGATCGGCGCGGTGGACGAGCACTCGGTCGGCCTGCTGCTCACGCTCGGCCCGCAGGACCGCGAGGACACGGCGCTGGGCACCTTCGCCACCACGGTCCGCCGCCTGGCCGGCCCGGACGGCGGCGAGTTCGCCGTCGCGGTCGGCACCAGCGTCGGCGCGGTGCGGGACGCGCGCAGGTCGCTGCTCGAAGCGGTTCAGGTCGCCGACGCGGCGGTGCGGCAGGTCGGCGGACCGCCGTACCACCGCCTCGTGGACGTGCGGCTACGCGGCTTGTTGCACCTGCTGCGCGACGACGCGCGCCTTCAGACGTACGTCGAGCGCGAACTCGGCCCGCTGCTCGCCTACGACACCGAGCGCAACACGAATCTGGTCGCCATGCTCGGCATCTACCTGGATCAGGGCAGGAACAAGTCGGCGGCGGCCGATGCCGCGCACCTGTCGCGCCCCAGCTTCTACGAACGGCTGCACCGCATCGAGCGCGTGCTCGGCGTGGATCTCGACTCGGTCGAGTCGTGCCTGTCGCTGCACGTGGCGCTGCTCGCGCTCGACGCGGTACGCGACCGTTGACACGCCTCTTCGAACCTGGCCGGAGCCGCGCCGGCGCGCAGCGGCGGACTTGCCTACAGCCGCAAACAAAGCCCCGGCCGAATTCGAAGAGGCCGCATTGACACAGCTAGTCGATCGACGACATCACGTGCTTGACGCGCGTGTAGTCCTCAAGGCCGTACATCGACAGGTCCTTGCCGTAACCGGAGTGGCCGAAGCCGCCGTGCGGCATCTCGGCGACCAGCGGGATGTGGGTGTTGATCCAGACGCAGCCGAAGTCCAGCCGGCGCGCCATCCGCATGGCCCGGCCGTGGTTGGACGTCCACACCGACGACGCCAGGCCGTACTCGGTCCCGTTGGCCCACCGTATGGCCTCGTCCTCGTCGGTGAACCGCTGCACGGTGATCACCGGGCCGAAGACCTCCTGCTGGATGATCTCGTCGCTCTGGTGCAGCCCGTCTACCACGGTCGGCTCGTAGAAGTACCCGCGCTCGCCGATCCGGTGGCCGCCGGTGAGCACCTTGGCGTGATCGGGCAGCCGCTGGATGAACCCGGATACCCGGTCGAGCTGGGCCGGGTTGTTCAGCGGCCCGAAGTCCGCGTCCTTGACGTCGGGCCCGCCGACGGTCTGCTCCTTGGCCTGCCCGACCAGCGCGTCAACGAACGCGTCGTGCACGTCGACCCCGGCCAGGACCCGGGTCGCGGCTGTGCAGTCCTGGCCGGCGTTGAAGTAGCCCGCGATCGCGATCGCCTCGGCGGCCTTGGCCGGGTCCGCGTCGTCGAACACGATGACCGGGGCCTTGCCGCCGAGTTCCAGGTGTACCCGCTTGAGGCCGGGTGCGGCCGCGGCCGCCACCTCCCGGCCCGCGCGCACGCTGCCAGTGATCGCCACCATCTGTGGCACTGGGTGCGAGACGATGAGCCGCCCGGTGTCGCGGTCGCCGGTGATCACGTTGAACACGCCGGGCGGCAGGTGCTCGCTCATCAGCTCGGCCATCAGCAGCGTGGACACCGGGGTGGTGTCCGACGGCTTGAGCACCATGGTGTTCCCGGCCGCGAGCGCGGGCGCCCACTTCCAGACGGCCATCATCATCGGGTAGTTCCACGGGGTCACCGCGGCGCAGACCCCGATGGGCTCGCGCCGGATGAACGAGGTGTACCCGGACATGTACTCCCCGGCCGACCGGCCCTCCAGCATCCGGGCGGCGCCGGCGAAGAACCGGATCTGGTCGATCATCGGCGGGATTTCCTCGGACAGGGTCAGCGCGACCGGCTTGCCGGTGTTCTGCGACTCGGCGGCGACGAGCTGCTCCGCCTTCTCCTCGAGGGTGTCCGCGATCCGCAGCAGCGCCAGGCTGCGCTCGGCCGGCGTGGTGTCGCGCCACTTCTCGAACGCCTCGCTGGCCGCGGCGAACGCGGCGGTGACCTCCGCCTCGCGGGAGATGGGGGCGGTGGCGAAGGCCTCCCCGGTGCTCGGGTCGATCACCTCGGAGCGCCGGTCGTACGCGAAATCGGTCTCCTGCCCGCCGACGAAGTTGGTCAAGTCTTTCTCTCTCACCGCGCGGCCTCCGTTCTCTGTTTTCTGGAGCGTACGCCTCGGCTCCGCCGCCGCACGACGCTCTATGTTTCCCGGAGCGCGCATCGGCTCCGCCGCCGCGCGGCTGTTCTACACCGGGTTACTTACCCGCGGGCACGCGTTCCTCGCAAGCCCACGGCGAGCCGTACTCGGTGAGCAGGTCGAGGAACGGCTGCGCGGGCAGGGCCTCCGGGCCCAGCACGCCCGTGCCTGACCACGCGCCGGAGTCGATCAGCTCCAGCGCGACCACCGGGTTGACCGCGGTCTGCCAGACCACGGCCTGGGATCCGTACTCGGCCATAGACCAGGCGTTGTCGACCACGTGGTAGAGGTACACCTCACGCGGCGCATGATCCGGGCCGGTCCCCGTCACCCAGGTGCCCGCGCAGGTCAGGCCCGTCATCCGGTCGCCGAGCGTGGCCGGGTCGGGCAGGCAGGCCGCGACCACGTCACGCGGGGACACGGCCTGGCCGCCCACGCTCACCGGGGCCGTGGCGTCCAGGCCGAGCTTGTGCAGGGTCCGGAGCACGCCGATGAACTCGGCGCCCAGGCCGTACTTGAACGTCACCCGGCGCGCCTGCACCCAGCGCGGGATCAGCAGGACCTCCTCGTGCTCCACGTTCACGCACTCGACCGGGCCGATCCCCTCGGGGAACGTGAACGTCTCCGGCTCGCTGAACGGCTCGGTGGTGTGCCAGCCCCGCTCCTGCTCCCAGATCACCGGCGGGTT
>NZ_DASYZI010000394.1:0-31498 GCF_035946395.1 Actinocrinis sp. | reverse complement strand
CTCGTCCGCGGTGACGTTGGCGCCCTCGATCTGGCCGACCAGCATCGCCACCGCGGCGCGGCCCATCGCCTCGATCGGCTGGCGCACCGTGCTCAGCGGCGGATCGGTGCAGCTCATCAGCGAGGAGTCGTCATAGCCGACCACCGAGATCTGGTCGGGCACGCGCAGCCCCGCGCGCCGGGCCGCGCGCACCGCGCCGAGGGCGATCAGGTCGCTGCCGCAGACTATGCCGGTGATGCCGCGGCCGATCAGCCGGGACGCCGCGGCCTGCCCGCCTTCGAGCGAGAACATCGCCCGCTCGACCCAGCCCGCCTCGTAGGCCAGCGAGCCGGCCCGCGCGGCCGCCTCGAACGCGGCGTGCTTGCGCCGGGAGGGCATGTGGTCCGCCGGGCCGAGGATCAGCCCGATCCGCTCGTGGCCGAGCGCGGCCAGATGCCCGAACGCCTGCTCGACGGCGACCGCGTCGTCGGTGGACACGCGCGGGAAGTCGAGGTGCTCGGCCGCGGCGTTGACCAGCACCACCGGCAGCCGCAGGTCGAGCAGCCGCAGATAGTGCTGGTGCGGGGCGTCGGCCTCGGCGTAGTGGCCCCCGGCGAACACGACCCCGGAGACCTGCTGCTCCAGCAGCATCTCGACATAGTCCGCCTCGGACAGGCCGCCGGCCGTGCGCGTGCACAGCACCGGGGTGAACCCGCGCTGCGCGAGCGCGCCGCCGACCACCTCGGCCAGCGCGGGGAAGATCGGGTTCTGCAACTCCGGCAGCACCAGGCCGATCAGCCGGGCGCGCTCGCCGCGCAGCTGCGTCGGCCGCTCGTACCCCAGCACGTCGAGCGCGGTGAGGATGGCCGCGCGCGTCCCTTCGGCGACCCCGGGTTTGCCGTTGAGCACCCGGCTGACCGTGGCCTCGCTGACCCCGGCCTTCTTCGCCACCTCCGCAAGCCTCCGTGACATGCCGCAAGAATACCGCACGGCCTTGCAAGTCGGTGCAAGTCTTCCAACTCGGCGTCAACTGAACTCCGCCGATCGTCGACCGCGGGAACGCCAACCCGGCGCCCGCCAGCGGCAAAGCCAGCAAACGATCGCCACCGAGCTAGCAAATTGCGAAAATTTGTTTAACTGTTGCACTGATCTGTCTAAGACACTAGGGTGAGGATGCCTTGCCAGCCCGCCTCCGCAGCCGCCGCACTCGGCTGCGGAGGCGGGCTTGTTCCCGGCCTATGCGGGTGTGCGCACCCTCGAATCAATTTGCCTGGACGAGGCGCCCACGCTCGCGATTGGTTTGGCTCATGCGCCGTTCGGCACCCGCTCCCGTCGTCCGGGACACCCTCGACCACCGCTTCCGCGGCGAACATCCGCTGCTCACTCTCCGCTACCTCTTCCACGACGACCGGGGCAAGCTGGCCGTGGCCGTGGCCGCCTACGCCGTCAAGCACAGTCCGATCTGGCTGCTGCCGCTGATCACGGCGGACGTCGTGGACGTCGTCGTCTCACACCGGCCGATCTCACGGCTGTGGCTCAACGTCGGCGTGCTGCTGGGGATCCTGTTCCTGAACTACCCGATGCACCTGCTGTACGTGCGCTCGCTCAACGGCAGCGTGCGCCGGATGAGCACGGCGCTGCGCTCCGCGCTGGTGCGGCGGATGCAACAGCTGTCGATCGGCTATCACTCGCGGGTCAGCGCCGGAGTGTTGCAGGCCAAGGTGATCCGGGACGTGGAAACCATCGAGCAGATGGCGCAGCAGACCTCGGACGCGGGCCTCGCGGCCGTGATGACGCTGCTCGGCGGGCTGACCGTGATCGGGCTGCGGGTGCCTGCCTTCCTGCCGATCTTCCTGGTCATCGTGCCCGCGGCGGCACTGCTGGTCACCCGGCTGCGTACACGGATGCGCATGCACAACGAGTCGTTCCGCCGAGAGATGGAACAGCTCTCCTCCCGGGTCAGCGAGATGGCGAGCCTGATCCCGATCACCCGCGCGCACGGCGTGGAGACCACCGCGGTCGGCCGGGTGGACGGCTCGCTGCGGCAGGTACTGCTGTCCGGGCTGCGGCTGGACGTGCTCAACGGCAGGTTCGGCGCGCTGGCCTGGATCTCGCTCAACACGCTCGGCGTCGGCTGCCTGACCGGCTCGGCACTGGCCGCGTACTACGGCTGGTGGGGCCTGACGCCCGGCGACGTGGTCATGCTCAGCGCCTTCTTCACCACGCTGACCGGCTCGACCACCTCGCTGATCAGCCTGACCCCGGTCATCACCAAGGGCCTTGAGTCGGTGCGCTCGGCAGGCGAGGTGCTGGAGGCGCCGGACCTGGAGAGCAACGCGGGCAAGGCCGAGGTCGCCGCGGTCGAGGGCCGGATCTGCTTCGAGGGCGTCGGCTTCACCTACCCGGAGTCCGGGCAGCCGGCCGTCTCGGGCTTCGACTTGGCGGTTCACGCCGGCGAGACGGTCGCGCTGGTCGGGCCGTCCGGCGCGGGCAAGTCCACCATCCTCAATCTGCTGATCGGATTCATCCGGCCGACCGAGGGACGGATCCTGCTCGACGGGGTGGACATGGCACGCCTCGATCTGCGCAGCTACCGGCGTTTCCTGTCGGTCGTGCCGCAGGAGTCGATCCTGTTCGAGGGCAGCGTGCGGGAGAACGTCGGCTACGGCCTGCCGGAGGTCGACGAGCGTGCGGTGCGCGACGCGCTGCGGGCGGCCAATGCGCTGGAGTTCGTCGAGCGGTTGCCGGACGGCCTGGACACCGTGATCGGGCAGCGCGGCGCGCGCCTGTCCGGTGGCCAGAAACAACGCCTCGCCATCGCGCGGGCGCTGATCCGCGATCCGCGCGTGCTGATCCTCGACGAGGCCACGTCCGCACTCGACACGCGCTCCGAATCCCTGGTGCAGCAGGCGCTGGCCCGGCTGGTGCACGGCCGCACCGTCTTCGTGGTCGCGCACCGGCTGTCCACGATCCGCGGCGCGGACCGCATCGTGGTGATGGACCAAGGGCGCATCGTGGAGATCGGCAAGCATGAGGAATTGCTGAGCCGGAACGGCGCCTACGCGAGGATGCACCTGCCGCACGCCGCAGTATTTCGAAGCCAACCAGAAGATCAGATCATCTGACCCGCGCCAAAAGGGATCAGCGCACGGAAAAGGATCAGCAGCGAAAAAAGACTCGTGCCCGAGCCCGGCGCGGCTCGGGCACGACCCGTGACGCTGAAGGTACTTCCCGCATCGGCCGGACACAGTTCCCTTGACGATCCCTTGACCGACCTGGCCAAGGATTTACCGCGCAACGCCGGCTGGCTCAGAGATCTGGTCCGCACTGGCGGCAGCGATCCCGATCGCGCAAAGTGTCATCCGACCTGCGGTCGACATGGCCGCGGCAGCTCTGAAAACCATCACACCGGCTCGGACCACATATGCAGTTGCACACGAGTCCGCAGCTCTCGCAGATCTGGCATGATTTTGCACGCCTCGCACGCCATTGTTCAGCGCGTCCTGGTCAGTGCTTCCAGCGGGTGCGCTCGACGATCTGTTCGGGCGTCGATCCGGCGAACAGGGCGACCTCGCCTCGACGCACGGCGGCGACGGTGCTCACGAACAGCGTGCCGAACGCCTCGGCCAGCACGTCGTCGGCCTCGAACGCGGCCACCGCGCCGCCCAGCGAGGACGGCAGGGGCTTGATGCCGCGCCCGGCCACATCCTCGGCCGACAGTGTCGCCGGATCGACGTCGACCGGATCGGGCAGCTTGGCGCTCGCGGCCAGCCCGGCGCGGCCGGTGGCCAGCAGCGCGGCGATCAGAAGGTAGGGGTTGGCGGCCAGGTCGAAGCATTTGATCTCCAGGTTGGCCGCGTTCGCCGCGTCGCCGGGCGATCCGGCGACGAAGCGCAGCGCGGCCTCCCGGTTCTCCAGGCCCCAGCAGGCGAACGCCCCGGCCCAGTGTGACGGAATCAGCCGCAGGTAGCTGGCGACCGCCGGGGCGCCGAGGACGAGCAGCGCGGGCAGGTGCCCGAGTACGCCCCCGGCGAATGCCTCGCCATCTGCGGTCAAGCCGTGGCGTCCGTCGCCGCCGGCCATCAGGTTGCTGCTCTGATCGTCCGCGTCCGCGCTCCACAGGCTCAGGTGGACGTGACCGCCGTTGCCGACGCCGCCGGCCACCACCTTCGGCGAGAAGGTCGCGCGCAACCCGAAGCCGGCGCTGACCGCGCGAATGGTCTCGCGCACCAGCACGAGCGTGTCCGCCGCGCCGACCGGGTCCTCGGCGGCCACGGAGAGCTCGTACTGTCCGGCGGCGTACTCGGGGTGGACCTGGTCCACCGCGACGCCCTGGGTGCGCAGCGCATCGATCAGCGTCGTGAGATAGTCGGACTGCTCGACGAGGCGCGTCATGCTGTATGCGGGGCCTGAGCATGCGGGCACGAACTCGTCGCCGCCACTCTGCGAGACGCACCATTCGACCTCGAACGCCGCGCGCGCCGCGTAGCCGTCGGCCGCGAGCCGCTCCACCTCGCGCCGGGCGAGGCTGCGCGCGTCGAGCGGATGCACGGCGCCGTCTTGGCGGTAGCGGTCGGCGGGGGCCCAGGCCCAGCCGGGTTGCGCGGCCAGCGGGGTGATGCGGTCCAGATCCGGCATCAGGCGCAGGTCGCCGCTCGGGCCGCCCGCACCGGGAGCGGACACCGAGGAGTCGTCGATCAGGAACGTGTCAAAGCACGGCGACATGCCGACGCCCCAGGCCGCGGCGCGTTCCAGTCTGGCCACCGGCACGCCCTTGACCCGGGTGATGCCGCTGTTGTCCACCCACGTCACGGCCACGGCGCTGACCGTGCCGCGCGCCTCGAAGTCCTCGGCGATCCGCCTGGCGCGGGCCGCGCGCTCGTCGCGCTCGCGCTGTTCCAGGATGTCCCACTGTCCCATCGCTGTCCCTTCTTACCCGACCAGCCCAGTGCATTGATTTCGTGCGGACGAGTCTGCCGGATCGCGGCGGAAAAGTTTGTCACATGTAGCGTGCGCTACTTACCCATCAGTACATGAAGCGTCACACTGTGCGCCAGACGCACCTCAGAGCCCTGTCCTGTGAGGAGTCGCTCATGGCGACCCAGACCCTGCCCCAACCCGCCGTCGGACTGCGCCGCACGCTCAGCGTCTGGCAGGCGGTCGGGCTCTCGGTCGCGCTGATGGCGCCGAGCATGGCCGCCAACATCAATCCGCAGGCCAGCGTGCCGTCGGTCGGCCGGGCGGTGCCCCTGGCCTTCCTGCTCGCCGCGGTCGGCGTGCTGCTGGTCGCCTACGTGTTCGTGCGTCTGAGCCAGTACTTCAACCATTCAGGATCCGTATATGCCTTCGTCGGCGCGACGCTCGGCCCGCGCGCCGGAGTGGTGGCCGGGTGGGGGCTGCTCGGCACGTACGTCTTCTACGGGGTGACCACCTCGTCGGTGGTCGGCATCTTCGGCACCTCCTTCCTGGAGGAGATCGGCGCCTGGCACAACCCGCCGGCCCGCGCCGGGTACGCGCTGACCGCGGTGACGCTCGCGCTGTGCTTCCTGCTGACCGCGATCCCGGTGCGCCGCGGCACGAACCTGCTGCTGGTGGTGGAGGGCGCGACCGTCGCGCTGATCCTGGCGGTCTCGGCGGTGGTGCTGGTCAAGCTGCTGTCGCACGACACGCCGTCCGGGCAGCACTTCACCATGAGCGTGTTCACCGTGCCGCCGGGCACCGGCACGTCGGCGGTCTTCCTCGGCATCGTGTTCGGTTTCCTGTCCTTCGCCGGCTTCGAGGCCGCGGCCACGCTCGGCGAGGAGGCCGCGCGCCCGCATCGCGACATCCCGCGGGCGATCCTCGGCACGGCGATCTTCGGCGGCATCTTCTTCACCGTGGTCACCGCGGTCGAGGCGATGGGCTTCGGCACCAACGCCAAGGGCGTGGCGGCGTTCGGCGCGTCGCAGTCGCTGATCGGCGACCTGGGCACCACGTACGTGGGCTCCTGGGTCGGCGACACGATCACCCTGGGCGCGATGATCAGCGCGTTCGGCTGCTGCCTCGCCTGCACGGTGGGCAGCGCCCGGCTGCTGTTCGCGCTGAACCGGGACGGCCTCGGGCAGCGCGGCCTGGGCAGACTCTCGGCGATGGGGACACCGGCGCGCGCCGGCGGCGCAGTGGTCGGCATCATGGCGGTGACGATCGTGATCAGCATCCTGAGCCTGTCGGCCGTGCCGGAGAACACGTTCACCTGGGGCGGCACGATCGGCACGCTGATCCTGCTGGTGGCATACCTGCTGACGACGATAGGCGCGATCCGGCTGTTCTTCGTCCAACGCCGCATGGCGATCCCGGCCTGGCAGATCGTCATACCGCTGGCCGCAATCGTGCTACTCGGCTACACGCTGTACCGCAACGTGATCCCGTACCCCGCCTGGGGCTCGTCCACGTTCTGGCTCCCGGTGGTCTCGGGCGGCTGGCTGTTCGTCAGTATCGTCGCAGTACTGGCGGCACCGGCGACGGCGCGGCGAATGGGCGTGAAGCTTACCGAAGCGGCGGGAATAGCCGCAGCGGCCAACGCCGTCCCGGGATCTGAAGCTGGGTCCGGCCCCGGACAGCCGCCCTCAGACAGCACAGTGGCACTGGAAGGCGGCACAAGCTGAGCAGCCGACCGATCGACCACAAGCCCATTGACTACGAGCCGGGTAACAACCAGTCGGGTAACCACCAACTCGTTCGTCACCAACTCATTGATCATCACTGCCACGGTGTGATTCGCCGCGACCTCGACCGGCCCGGCTTCGAGTCACTGCTCACCGAAGCCGAGCCAATCAGCTCGGCCGGTCCAATCAGCTCGCCCAGGTCGATCGGCCAAGCCGGTCCGATCGGCTCGCCTGGGTCAATCAGTTCAGCCGGTTCGATCGGCTCGCCCGGGTCGACCGGTTCAGCTAGGTCGCGCGGATCTCTCGGTCCACTCGGCGGCAGCCTCTTCGACTCGCAGATCGGCTTCGCAATACGGCGCTGGTGCGCGCCACTGCTCGATCTGGAGCCGCACGCCGCGCCCGACGCGTACCTTGAGCGCCGTGCCGAACTCGGCCACACCGAGGTGACCGGCCGCATGCTGCGCGCCGCCGGTCTCGAAGCGCTCTGCGTCGACACAGGATTCGAACCCGAGCCGCTGCTCTCCCCGCAAGAACTCGGCCAGGCTGCGGGCGCATCATCATACGAAATCGTCCGTTTGGAGCAGGTCGCCGAGCAGGTCGTGAAGGAGATCATCGCGGGCGACAGAGGGTACAGCGGCACGGGTGGCAGCAGCAGAGCGGCTCAGTTCCGTGGAAGCGGCGGCGGGAGCAACGGCGGCAACGTGGCCGGGCCCGTCAGCACTGGCAGTGGCGGGGGCGGGGGCGTCGGGGGCGGCAACACCGCTGGGTTCGTCGGCACTGGCAGTGGCGGCGACAGTGAGAGCAGCAGCGGCAAAACGGCCAGGCTCGCTGGCACTGGCAGTGGCGGCGGGAACGGCGGCAACAATACGGCCGGGTTCGTTGGCAGCGGCAGTGACAGTGGCGTTGGCGGCGACAACACAGCCGGGTTCGTCGGCGCTGGCACTGGCGGCGACAGTGAGAGCAGCGGCGACAACACGGCCAGGCTCGTCGGCACTGGCACTGGCACTGGCAGTGAGAGCGGCAGTGGGAGCGGCAGCGGCTCGGCAGGGTTCGCTGATGCGGTCCGAGCCCGGCTTGCTGAGCATGCCCGCACGGCCGTCGGCTTCAAGTCGATCGCGGCATACCGCTACGGCCTGGATCTGGCGGGCGAACGGCCCGCCGACGCCGACGTCACGGCCGCTGCGGATCGGTGGCTGACCGATCTCGTCCGGCGCGGTCCCGGCGCGCCGGTCCGCCTCGTGGACGAGACTCTGCACCGGTTCCTCATCTGGTGCGGCGTGGACCTCGGGGTGCCGATCCAGTTCCACGTCGGTTACGGCGATGCCGACGTCGATCTCGACCGCTGCGATCCGCTGCTGCTCACCCGGCTGCTGCGGGCGATCGAACCCACTGGCGTTCCGGTGCTGCTGCTGCACAACTACCCGTTCCACCGGCACGCGGGCTATTTGGCGCAGGTGTATTCGAACGTTTTCCTCGACGTCGGCCTCGCCACGCACAATCTCGGTCACGGGTCCCGGGAGCTGATCGCGCAGGCGCTGGAACTGGCGCCGTTCGGCAAGTTCCTCTACTCCTCCGACGCCTTCGCGCTACCCGAACTGCACTACCTCGGCGCACAGCTCTTCCGTCGCGGCTTGGCGGACTTCCTGCGTGCGGGAGTCGAGGACGATGCGTGGACCGGCGCGGACGCCGACCGGGTCGCCGAGCTGATCTGCGCCGGGAACGCCCGTCGCGTATACCGTCTCGATGCGCGTTGATCCAATGCCGCCTTATGGGTGACGCATGGCGGCTAAAGTGTCCGGGTGACCGACCGAATGAGTGATCTACATGAGTGATCTGCACACTGTGCACGACCCCTTCGCCGACTCTCCCGGCCGCTTCGGCGACAACGCCACCATCGAGGTGGAACCGACCGAGATCGGCCCGGTGCACACCACGTACGCGCCGAAGCACGACGGCGACCCGGACCCCGGGGAGATCGTCTGGACGTGGGTGCCCTTCGAGGAGCACGACGGCCGCGGCAAGGACCGCCCGGTACTGATCGTCGCGCGCGAGCACACCGGCACGCTCCTGGCCGTGCAGCTGACCAGCAAGCGCCACGACGGCACGCAGGACTTCGTGGACGTCGGCTCAGGCCCCTGGGACAGCGAGGGTCGCGAGTCGTGGGTCAACCTTGAGCGCGTCGTCCGGGTGCACGAGAAGGGCATGCGCCGCGAGACGTGCGCCATGGAGCGGCACCACTTCGACGTCGTCGTCGCCCGCCTGCACAAGCGCTACAACTGGACTTGAGAACCTCGGGACCTGAGAACTCACAGTCCGACCCGGGCCTTCCCGCGCCAACTGCTTGTTGACAGCCCCATGACAGCCCCATTCTCCGCACGTCATCCGAATGAGCGAAGAACGATCATGAGATATCGGGCATTTCTCCTTATTGAATAAGGCCATTGCTCGATGATGAGCCCGGATCGTCCCGGTCTGCGTATCGCTCGCCCGGACGACGTGCGGAGGATGGGGCTAGCTGCGCGGGAAGGACTCGATGATGCGGCCCTTCAGGTCGGCCAGCAGGTAGGCGCTGCCGTAGTCGTCGCCGAGATAGATGCCGAGCCCCGGGCCCTGGTCGATCCAATTGCCCTCGACGATCACGTACTGCGACGTCGGGTGCGGGATCTTCAGCTGCTTGCCAGCGGCGGAAAGCAGCGTGGGCAGCGCGTTCCAGTTGACCGCGCTCAGGTCCACCGGGACCTCGTCCGTGATCGTGCCGCCCGACTCCCGGGTGAGGTTGCCGCCGCGGTACCAGTACTCGTCGTAGAGGGTCGGGTCCGACGCGGTCTCCGCCTCAAGGGCGGCGTAGTCGGGGTAGAGGACGAGTTCGATGATCTTCCTGTTGCCGAGCTGCTGATGGATGACGTTGACCAGTGCGCGTGCCCCGGCGGGGGTCAGCAGGTTCGACGCCTGACTCTGGTCACCACCGCCGCCGCCATCGGCCGACGCGCTCGGGCTCGCCCCACCCGAAGTGCCCGCCGACGGCGAGGCGGTGCTGGACACGCCGCCTGTGTTGTTGCCGCTGTTCCCGTTGTTGCCGGTCGACGCCGACGCCGGCGAGTCGTGCAGCGTCCAGACGAGGGCCAACGCCAAGCCGACCGCGGCAGTACCGGTGATGGACGCGACGAACGCGGCCGTGCGGCGACGGCGTGGCCCGGACGTCACGTTCACGTTCCCGCTCGATGACGCAGACGCGTATGGCGTCGGCGCGTTACCAGCACCGTTCTGCGCGTATACGGCGTCCGTCGGCCCGAAAGCCGCTTCTGGCCCGTACGCCGCGCCGGACGGGCCGAACGGCGGGATCGGCGAAACGTACGCCGCTGCCGCGTTGCCGTACATCATGGAGATGGCGCCCTGCTCGGCGTAGGCGAGCAGGTGGTCCAGCCGCGGCGCGTCAGGCCGGGCCGCGGGGTCCCGCACCAGCAGTTCCCTGAGCACCGGGGTGAGCGAACCGGCGTGTATCGGCTCGGGGATCCGGGAGTCGAGCACGGCGGCGAGGGTCGCGAGGGTGGTGTCGCGGTGCAGCGGGTTGTAGCCCTCAAGAGCGACGTACATCATCATGCCGAGCGACCAGAGATCCGAGGCCGGATCGCCTTCCTGCCCGCGGATGCGCTCGGGGGCGACGTACTCCGGCGAACCGACCAGCGCACCGGTCTGGGTGAGGCTGTTCGCCTCGCTCAGCGCGGCGATGCCGAAGTCGGTGAGCACCGGCGTGCCGTCCAGGTGCAGCAGCACGTTGGCGGGCTTCACGTCACGGTGCTGGATGCCCGCGGCGTGCGCGGCACGCAGTGCGGCGAGCACGCCGCGACCGATGTGCGCCACCTCCTGCGGCGGCAAGGGTCCGCGCTTGATGCGATCATCCAGCGAACCGCCGGTAACCAGCTCCATGACAAGCCACGGGTGCTGATGCTCGACGGAGTCGACGATGTGGTAGATCGTCACGACGTTCGGGTGGTGCAGTCGCGCGAGAGCGCGGGCCTCACGCAGCACCCGCTCGCGCAGCACGTGCGCCGCGACCGGGTCGTCGTCGAACACCTGCTGCGCGGGTCGTACCTCTTTGAGTGCGACCTCACGCTGCAACATGGTGTCGCGAGCGCGCCACACCAGGCCCATGCCGCCGCCGCCGAGCCGTTCCAGCAGCTCGAAGCGGCCATCCACGAGGTCGCGACCCGACCCCCCAGCATTCATGGCGGCACTATACGGGACTGACACGACAGGATGGTGCCATGCCGTGGCGGCGCGGCGATCAGGGCACGTCGACGGTGAAAGCGGCGGTGTGCAGCTTGCCCGCCGTCTGGAACTGGACGAACAGCCGCCACGTGCCGCTCTCCGGGAACAGCGCGTCGGCAGTGAGCGCACCGGATCCGCCTGCGCCGCCGGAGCGCCCGGTCGAGAGCAGATGCGCGAAGGCCGCGTCGCCGACCCGGAACGCGGTCAGGTGGGCGTAGCCGTCGAGGTAGCGATCGAAGTAGCCGACCGGCTTTCCGCCGCTGGTCACGTTGACGGCCAACGGGATGGTCGTGCCGGACTTGAGCGCGCCGGAGAGCGTGACGTCGTAACCGTCCGCCGCGGTGGACAACGACGGCGCGGGCAGCGGCGTGTCGGCGGAGCGGCCCGGGACGTTCAGCGGGTGCGACAGCACGTAACGCTGTGGCGTGCCGGCGCTCGAATCCGGTGCGGCGAACGTGACGTACGTGCGGTAGGAACCGGGCTGGAGCGGCGGCAGTTCGACGGTCCAGGTGCCGTCCTCCCGCATCGTCGGGTCGAACTCGCGGTACCCGGTCAGGTCCGAGCGGATCAGGTAGAAGACGACGAGCTTGCTCTCATAGGGCTGATACCGGGTGACCGCGTGGTCGTCGGGCCCGGTGATGTGGAAGGTGAAGCCGGCGGGGCTGCCGGCGGCGACCGTGTCGGTGGACGGCAGGTAGATGTAGCCGCTGACGTTGTCGGCGAGGCCGGTGCCGCGCGCAGCCGCCTCGGCCACGGCGGAGGGCGCGGCCGTCGGCATGTCCGCCATGTCGGGCATGTTCGAAGAGCCCTGTATATCAGCGGCCTTCGGCGAGGAGCAGGCCGCGGCGGACAGGACCGTACCGGTCAGCGCGGCCAGCAGCGCCACCGCCCGAATCCGACTCTTGGCTGAACGTACTGACACGTTGGACGCCCCTTCCGTTCGCGGGACCGAGCCGCCGCAGGGCCCGCACACCCTCCGGCGGCTCGGCTGTGCACCTACTGCCATTTGTCGACTGTTATTCGCCTACTGTGACAGGTCGGTCGTCATCACGGACTCGTGCACGAAATGCTCGCGGGCACCGCGGGAGTGCCCGTGAAGTTCGCGGTGAACCCGAGCGTGGTGCTGGCGTTCGGTGCCAGTTGGCCGTTCCAGCTGGCGGACTTGATCGTGGCCAGCGAGCCCGCCTGTGACAGCGTGCCGTTCCAGGCGCTGCTGATGGTCTCTCCGTCCGGCAGCGTCCAGCTGACCGTCCAGCTGTTGATGGTGGACGTGGTGGGGTTGGTCACCGTGATCCCGGCCTGGAAGCCGCCCGGCCAGGTGTTGGTGATCGCGTACGCGGCGCTGCACTGCACGGTGGGCGGCGGAGGCGCGGTCGCGCCGATGCCGGTGACCTGGCCGGTACCGCCGTCGAAGACGACGTCGGAGCAGCCGTAGAAGGTCTCGACGCTGTCCGAGCGCGCCCAGATGGAGTAGATGACGTGGCGACCGGTCTTGGCGGCGGGCAGCGTCGCGTTCCAGTAGTAGTAACTACTGATGCTGCCCGGAGTACCCACCGACGGCGGCAGGGTCACCGTGGAGAACGGCGTGGACTCCAGGTCGGCCCAGGTGAGCGGCTTGGTCTGGTCCCAGCCGTCCTTGGTGATGTAGAGCGAGAAGGTGCCCGGGTGCGCCGCCCACTTGTTGTACTGGATCTGCATGGTGGCGCCCGCGGTCAGGTGGGTCACCGGCCAGTTGGCGTTGACCTGGTCGAACCCGGAGAAGTCGTAGTAGTTGCTGTTGCCGCTGCACAGCTTTCCGTCCGGGATGAGCGCGGACGTCTCGCCGCTCGTGGTTCCGCTGCGGTTGCCGACCGCGAACCAGTTGTACAGCGGGGTGGTGCCACTGGTGGCGATCGCCGCCTGACACGCCGGGTTCTGCGGAATGATCTGTCCGGTGGAGGTGAGACCGTCCTCGTAGCAGAAGAAGGTCCGGCTCCCCGGGATCATCATCGCTCCGTGCGCCGACGCGGGAGTTGCGCTCACCATGGTCGCGAGCAGCGTCGCCGCGGCGATGACGCCGGACAGTGCTATTTTGTTACGCTTCCTCACGTTACCCACCCTTCTTGGGTCCTGAGGGAGGCTTGGTCCGGCGGGAGCGTAGTATCGACGCGCCAACCGGTGAACGGCGCAGGACCGCGGGCTCCCGGCCGACCAGCGAAATCAATGCGTATATACACGCCCAGACGCAGGTCAGGGGCGACAGGGGGCTGAGTCGCGAGATCACATTCCGGACGAAGCGGATGAAAGTTTCGGTAATGGAGTGTAAAGCGTCGAAACATTCGACAGTGGCCGACAGTCACCAGCGGTGTTCTGGCAGCGTTCCGGTAGCGTCCTGACAGGGCGCCGGAAACGTTCTCACGCTGCGCGCACTTACCGGCTGCGCAGGCCGTCCATCAGCAGATCGAGCACGCGGCCGGCCTGCGCGCGGTTCTCGGCTCCGCCCGCGACGAGCGTCACGCCGGTCAGGCCGGCGAGCACGTCAGCCGGGTCCACATCGGCACGCACCGTCCCGGCGCGCGCCCCGGCGTCGATCAGTGCACTGACAGCGCTGGTGAGCTTGACGCGGCTGTGCACGTACGGATTCCCGCCGGACGCGACGACCTGGCGCAGCGCGTCGGCCATGCCGCGCTTGGTGGTCATGTAGTCGACGAAGCGGTCCATCCACGCGCGCAGCGCCCGATCGGGCGGCATGCTCGCGATCAGCTCGGGCACCGGATCGCAGAGCTTGGCCAGCTCACTGCGATACGCCGCCTCGACGAGCGCTTCACGCGTCGGGAAGTGCCGGTAGAGCGTCCCGATGCCGACGCCCGCTTCGCGCGCGATCGCCTCCAGTGTCGGCTCCGGCCCGCCCTGCGAGCGCGAGAAGGCGCGCACCGCGACGTCGAGCAGCCGCTCACGGTTGCGCTGCGCGTCGGCGCGCAACGGCCGGTCCCCGCCTGCCACGATGCCGCCTCCTCTCGCTCGTCGGCCGGGTCTTGGATCGTACTGGTACGACCCCCTCCCTCAGGAACACCGTCCGCCGGGCGCCGTGTGACGGTACGCAATCAATACTCTGAGTATCACTGATACGGGTGATATCTCTTGCCCGGCGCCGCGCTCGTCTCCAGACTCCGAAGCGAGGCGACCGACGACGAGGAGAGGCGGGCCGCGGTGTCCCAGCCGTTCGAGCTGCCGGATTTCTACATGCCGTATCCGGCCCGTCTCAATCCCCATCTTGAGGGTGCCCGTGAGCACTCGAAACTGTGGGCGCGGGAGATGGGGATGCTCGAAGGGTCGGGCATCTGGACCGAGCAGGACCTCGACGCGCACGACTACGGCCTGCTCTGCGCGTATACGCATCCTGACGCTTCCGCGCCGGAGCTCGACCTGGTCACCGACTGGTACGTCTGGGTGTTCTTCTTCGACGACCACTTCCTGGAGACCTTCAAGCGCGCCAACGACCGCGCGGGCGGCAAGGCGTACCTCGACCCGCTGCCCGCCTTCATGCCGATGGATCCGGCCGTCGGCACGCCCGAGCCGGCCAACCCGGTGGAGGCGGGCCTGGCCGACCTGTGGGCGCGCACCGTCCCGACCATGTCAGAGCACTGGCGCGCCAGGTTCGCGCAGAGCACCGAGCACCTGCTCAACGAGTCGCTGTGGGAGCTGTCGAACATCAACGAGGGCCGGATCCCCAATCCGGTCGAGTACATCGAGATGCGCCGCAAGGTCGGCGGTGCGCCGTGGTCGGCGGGCCTGGTCGAGCACGCGGCGATGGCCGAACTACCGGTCCGGATCGCCGGAACCCGGCCGATGAGGGTGCTGCGCGACGCCTTCGCGGACGCCGTGCACCTGCGCAACGACCTGTTCTCCTACGAGCGCGAGACACGGCAGGAGGGCGAACTGAGCAACGGCGTGCTCGTACTGGAGAAGTTCCTCGGCTACGACACGCAGCGCGCCGCCGACAAGGTCAACGAACTGCTGACCTCGCGGCTCCAGCAGTTCGAGCACACCGCGCTGACCGAACTGCCCGTCCTGTTCGCCGAACACGCCCTTGATCCGGTGTCCTGCGCGAAGGTGCTCGCCTATGTCAAGGGACTGCAAGACTGGCAGTCCGGCGGGCACGAGTGGCACATGCGCTCAAGCCGCTACATGAACAAGGGCGCAAGCACGGCGGCGGACGCCGGCACCAACGCCGACCTGGCGACCATCGGCCTCGCCGCCCCCGGCGCCAACGCGCGCCTGGCACTGCCGTTCGGCCTGACCGAGCTCCCCCTCGCCGATCTTGGCCTTTCCGCCGCGTTGCCGCGCTCGCTGTCCGGCGTGGCCGGTGGCGAGCAGCGCCTCAGGAGCTTCTCGCACGTGCCGTTCGAACCCGTCGGCGAGATCCGGCTGCCGCGGTTCGAGATGCCGTTCGAGCTGCGGATGAATCCGCACCTGGATCAGGCGCGGCGCAACGCCATGGCGTGGTCGCGCCGGATGGGCCTGCTCCAGCCGCAACCCGGCGATCCGTCCTGCGGGATCTGGAACGAGCCGATGCTCGCAGGGTTCGATCTCGCGCTGTGCGCCGCGGCCATCAACCCGGACGGATCCGCGCAGGAGCTGGACCTCGGCTCGCAGTGGGTGGTCTGGGGCACCTACTGGGACGACCTGGTCCCGGCCCTCTACGGCTCGCGCCGCGACCTCGCCGGGGCGAAGCTGGCGGCGGCGCGGCTGCCGCTGTTCATGCCGCTGGAGACGTCACAGGGCCCTGCCGTGCCGGCCACCGCGCTGGAGCGCGGCCTCGACGACCTGTGGCGGCGCACCGCGGGTCCGATGGACGCGGACGGCCGCGCGTCGCTGCGCTCGGCGATCGAGAAGATGCTCGACGCGACGCTCTGGGAGCTGGCCAACCAGATCCACAACCGGATCCCCGACCCGGTGGACTACCTGGAGATGCGCCGCGACACCTTCGGCTCGGACCTGACCATGAGCCTGGCACGGCTGCGGCACGGCGACCGGGTGCCCGCCGACGTCTACCGCACCGGAACGATGCGGTCCCTGGACAACTCGGCGGCGGACTACGCCTGCCTGGTCAACGACCTGTACTCCTACCGCAAGGAGATCGAGTTCGAGGGTGAACTGCACAACTGCGTGCTGGTGGTGCGCAACTTCCTCAACTGCGGCCAGGACGCGGCGATCGACATCGTCGCCGACCTGATGAACTCCCGGATGCACCAGTTCCAGCACGTGGTCGGCGCCGAGATGCCGGTCATGGCCGACGACTTCAAGCTCGACGACGGTGCGCGCGAGACGCTGGGCCGCTACGTGCGGGAACTGGAGAACTGGACGGCAGCCGTCCTCAACTGGCACCGCGACACCCGGCGGTACGACGAGGAGTCCCTGCTGCGCCGATTCGGCCCGCGACCGCAGGCCCCGTCCAGGACAACAGACGCACAACAGTGGCACCACGGCCCGAAGGGCCTGGGCACCACAGGCGTACTGCTCGCGACCCGGTTGCCGAAGCCCAAGTCCACCGTTGAGATGGCCGAGATGAGCGAGGTGGCGCGTACCTGATCGCGATCCGGACTGCGATCCGCTCGGGCCGTTGCGCTCACCGACCCGCTCAGCGTCCGACTCACGTGCGCGCCTTCGCGACCGCCCTGCCCACCGCGTCCTCGACCGTCGACTGGGTCACGCCGGAGATACCGACGAGATAGACGACCACGACGCAGTTGTTGGTGTGTACTGCGACGATGTTGCCGGACGCGCTGACACCTCCGGCGATCGCCACGGAGAGCGTGAACGAGTACGAACCGTCGCCGAAGCCGGGCAGAGCGGCTTTGGCGATCGTGAACGTGCTCTTACCCGCCGCGCTTGAGTGCGTGTACGTGGTGCACTTCGGGACGCCGCTCACGAGCAACCGCCACGCTTTTCCCGCCTGATCGGCGCTGCCGGCGGCGAGCACCTCGACCAGAAACGGCCCGCCCAGGCCCCGGCTGAGGTCCACCTCGCCGCGATCTGCTAGCGGCGCGTTCCACAACGTGGCGTTGAGCAACGGGCAGTCGGCGGTCTGCGGCGCGTCGGGCGAAGCGGCGTCGACGCTCCATCCACTGGGCAGGTCCCCTGGCGACAACAACTTGGCGGCGATGCCGGTCGGGCTCGGACTGCCGCCTGCGTTCCCGCTCTGCGACGCTGCGCCAAACGCGGAAGCCGCGGAGCCCGAGGAACTGGAGGCACAGCCGGTAGCAGCCACGGCGACCAACGCGACCGCCCCGAACGCGGCGACGCAGGAGTCGAATCGTGACGTGCGCATGCAACCCCCTGGGCTCGGTGCTGACGCACGCAGGGTAGCGGTCGAAGGATCATCGAGTCACGAGATCGCCGAAACTTTTCCGAGCCGGCCCACCACGGTGAAATCTGACAGCGCTGTCAGACGGTTTGCGATCCTCTCTCAGACGGTTTGCCGTTCTCCGCTGCGCGTTTCAGGCTTGTCACCAGGGCTCGCTTCGGGGTCCACTTTGAGACCTGATGGGCCTGTTATCTGAGTCCAGACATCGAGATACGGCGTAACAAAAGCCCCACACAACACTTTGGCGAATTAATGCCACAGTGTTTCGCTCAGTACATGGCTAACGGAGTCTCAGGTGAGAGAATGGGAAGAGATCAGGCATCCCCCCAGTCTGATCTTGCTCCCGACAAACGCGAGTACGCGGTTCGGGACGCACCCCCGGCGTCGCCTTCCCCCAGAGACGCCGGGGGCCTCTCTCTCAGGCGAGAATCCGCACGCCGGCGGCCTGGCGGTTGGTTCGTGTCGGCACCTCCCTCTCTTCCGCACCGCTCGGGTACGGGTCCTGGCTCAGGCGTCCCAGCGCACGTGTACGTGGTCTGGCTTGCGGAACACGAGTCCGCGTGGCGCTTCGCGTCGGCGTTCGGGGTCGAGGCGCAGGCCGGGCAGCTCCGCAAGCAGGGTGCTGATCGCGGCCTGGGCTTCGAGACGCGCGGCGTGCGCGCCGAGGCAGAAGTGCGGGCCCTGTGCGAAGGCCAGGTGCAGGCGGGCGTTGGGACGGCGCACGTCGAAGCCGTCCGGCCGGTCGAACACGGCCGGATCCCGGTTCGCGCCGGTGATCGAGACCTCCACCAGGTCGCCGGAGCGAATCGGCGCCCCGGCCAGCTCGACGTCCCTGGTGGCGTACCGGTCGACGACCGTCACGGATGATTCGAGGCGCAGCGACTCGTCGACCGCGTCGGCGATCAGGTTGGGGTCGGCACGCACCAGTTCGAGCTGACCGGGGTGGGAGAGCAGGTACAGCACGGCGTTGACGATCATCCCCGCGGTCGTCTCGATGCCGCCGAACATCATCACCGCGGCGTTCGAGACCACCTCGGGCAGTTCGAGCCCTGCGTCGGCGGCCGCGGCGAGCAGCGAATCCCGGTTCCGGCCGCGGTCGCGATCACGGTCACAGTCATCCGCCCGCACCGTCGCCCGCACGCTGGCGCTGAGGCTGGCGAACGCCTCCGCGCCACTCGGCCGGGGTTCGAGCCCTGCGGAGATGTCGGAGACCGCGCCGACGATCGCGTCGTACCAGGCGAGCACGGTCGCCGCGTCGGCCCCGGCCAGACCGAGCGACTCGGCGACCACGGCGACGGCGAGCGGACCGGCGAAGGCTTCGCGCAGTTCCGCGGCGCCAGCCGGCTTCAGGCCGGCGATCAGGCGCTTCGTCTCGGCGTTGATGAACGCGGCGAGCCGCGCCTCTACATCGCGGGGACGGAACCTGTCCGCGAACGGCGTGCGGTGGCGGGTGTGCTGCGCGCCGTCGAGCGAGAGCATGCTCGGTCCGACGACGCGGGCGGTCGAGAAGCGCGGATCGTCGACGGTGAACGTCTCGGCGTCACGCATCACCGTCAGCGCCAGGTCCCGCCTGGTGACCAGCCAGCCGCCGAGCGCAGGAAGCCACGAGACCGGCTCGCTCGCGCGCAGCCGGGCGAGCAGCGGGTGCGGATCGGCTTCCAGCTCGGCGATCGTGGCCGCGGCGCCGATCGGGAAGCGGCCGGCGTGGGCGTGAGTCACTGCCTCTGGCCTTGTGCGTTCGGTTCGAACATACGGCCAGGCTAACAAGACGGGCCGACAGGGACCCGATCAGCGCGGTGGTCGGCCGGGCCGTTGCCGCGACACGGCCGACCACCGGCGAGGTGCCGATCAGCAGCCGATGCGGGACGTGCTCAGCACGACATCGTCGAACCACAGGTTGTCCGTGCCGTTGCTGTAGTTCTCCCAGCCGAGCTTCAGATCGGTCAGGTTCGGCCGCCAGGTCGCACCCGTGCCGTTGACCCACTGCTCGTTGACGCCCTGCGTCACCGTGCCGTTCTCGGTCATACCGGGGACCAACGTGCCGTTGTACCAGGTGTTGATCTGCCCGGTCGTCTTGCTCACCGAGAACTCGACGCACTCCCAGACCCCGGTCGGCACGACGACGCTCTGCGCGACGCCCTGCGGGCTCTGGTCGGGCAGTGTCGCGTCGTCCGACTGGCGGTTCCACATCAGCGCGCCGTTCTGCGCGCCGAGCCGCAGGTCGGTGTTGTTGGCGGCCGAGTCGTTCATGGCCAGGAACGTGGTGTGGTTCGTCGGCAGCGCGGTGGTGTGCCGCATCCAGAACCGCACGTACCAGGTCGGCGAGGCGGCGGCCATGTCGGTGGTGTCATCGGCGAAGATATGGTCGCAGTACGTCGACCCGCCGCTGATCGCGAGCGACTTCGCGCCGGTGTGCGCCAACGCGGTCGTGATCGTCGCGGTGCCGGTGCCGGAGCAGCTCGGCGTCACGACGCTCCAGCGGCCGGACGGCACGGTGCCGGCCTGGTTCTCGAAGCCGTCGCAGAAGACTGCTCCGCTCGGGCAGGAGGCGGTGCCGGTCGGCGTGCCGGAAGGGCTCGCGGACGGGCTCGCGCTGGCGCTGGGGCTGGCGGATGGACTCGCGCTGTGGCTTGGGGACGGGCTGGCGCTCGGGGACGGGGACGCACTGGCACTGGCGCTCGCGCTCGGGGACGACGAGGCGCTCCCGGAGCAGGCGACGCCGTTGAGCGCGAAGTTGGCGGGCACGGCGTTGGTGCCCGAGAACGTCGCCTGGAAGCCGAAGCTCACACTGGCTCCGGTCGCCACCGAGCCGTTGTAGGACTCGTTGACCGCCTTGGCCGACTGGCCGGTCTGGGTGATCTGGGCGTTCCACCCGGAGGTGATCTGCTGATTGCCCGAGAAGGACCAGGTCAGTGTCCAGGCGGTGATCGGCGAGCCGGTGTTCGTCAGGTCGACCGTGGCGGTGAAGCCGCCGGTCCACTGGTTGAGTTGGTAGCCGACGGTGCATGGACCGGACGCCGCGTGCACGCTCGGCGCCACGGCGACGATGGAAGCGGCCACGGCAGCGGTCGCTGCGGCCAGGGCGGCGTCGCGCAAGCGGCGATGCCGTCGCAGAACACGGATCATCACGGACCGCAGTATTCGTTCGCGTACCGAGGCGGGCAAGCCGCGAGTGCGGCCGGATGCGTGCGATCGGCCGCGTACTGCACGGACCGTCCCGATCTCCTTGATCCATAACGAAAGTTACATATACGGCAGCTGAATCCGTACTGAAAGTTACCGCAACGGCTTTCGGCCGGTAGGTCAGTGGACTGACAGGTCAGCCGGTCAGCTTGAAGACGAAGTAGTCGATCCGCACGCCGTCCCGCGTCAGGTCCCGTCGCGCCACGGTCTCGGCCCGGAAGCCCTGCTCGTCCATCAGTGCCCGCATATAGCCGAGGTCGCCGGAGGTGCCGAACGAGATCAGCATCCTTCCGCCGGGGGCGAGATGCCGGCGCACCGAACGGAAGAACTCGGTCAGCGCCCGGTAGTTCTCGTCGGTGGTGGCCGACTCCAGCAGGTCGCGCGGGGCGAACCAGCGGAATGGCGGGTCGAAGACGATCAGGTCGAACTCGCCCTCGACCGCGCCGAACACGTCGCTCTCGCGCACCTCGACCCGGTCGCCGACCGCGTTCGCCTCGGCGTTCGCCCGCGCCGCCGCCACCGCCACGGGATTGACGTCCACCGCGAGGACGCGCCGCGCCGCCCCCGCCGCGAGGATGGCGTTGACCCCGCTGCCGGTGCCCATGTCCAGCACGCGGTCGGACTCGCGCGCCTCGGCCAGCACCGCCTCGCCGAGCATGTGCGACATCCCGGTGATCGGCTGCACCTGCGGCGGAACCGCGATGGTCCGGCCGAGGTAGTCGAAGCTCTGGCCGCCCGCCCCCTCCCGCTTGGCGGCCTGGTACGCGGTCTCGTGCCAGCGGCGGATGACCTCGGCGTACTCGGCGGAGATCGTCGGGACGTACGTATGGTCGCTCACAGCCGCAGTTTAGGTTGGCCAGGTCAGGACGGACGACGGAAATACGCGCGCTACGCGGCCGGCGACGCCCCGTGCCCGCGCCTCGGACTGCTCGGCGCCGAGCGGCTCCAGGGCTGGACAATCGGGCCGCGGCGCATTGTTCTTAGGGATAGCGCAAAGAGCCGGGGAAGGAAGACAAGTGGTGGAGGCCCGCAACGACCGTGAGGACCGTCTGGTCGAGGCGGTCGCCGAGTTGTCGCAGACCTGCGACGAGCTCGTCGGCCTGTCCACCGCGCTGTCGGCGATCGACCGGCAGGACCGGCTCTCCGACTCCGGCCTTTCGGTGGGGCGGCACGTCCTAGACGTGCTGACCAAGACCCGCCGCGAGTTGTCACGGCTGCGGTGCGCCGTGGAGGCCAGGGCGCTGGAGAACCTGGTCGTGCTGGCCCGGCTGGAAGTGCGCAGACTGCACCAGATAAGCCGGGGCGCGCCGCTGGAGTACAGCGACTTCAAGACACTCAGCGCGCAGGGCGCGTCACGCGACGCGATCGAGGACCTGATCCACCGTCCCGAGGCGATCACGCACGCGCAAAGCTATGTCGACTACGGCCACCGGGTCATCGAGCCGATGCTCAGGCGGCTGATCGACGAGACCAGCGCGAAGTACGACGATCTGGCGGTGGCCACCGCCGAGGGCGACGCAATGCCCGACCCGTCACTGCTGTTCGAACTGCGGGAATACATCGTCGGGCTGCGGGACGCGCAGGAACCGGATCACGCGCAGCACGTCATTTAGGTGCGTTGTAGGCGCGATGCAGGCGCGATGCAAGTGCTCTGTACACGCCGAGTGCGGCGGCTCGCACCGCACATCCCACTGTCGCCCGCCGAAATTCTCAGGGTGTGACCCGTTTGGCTTCGGCTGAGCGGGTACTGCGGGGCGGTCCAAATGATCGACAGCGAGGAGTATCCCGTGCTGGCTCTGACTGAAGCCGCCGTGGGCGTGATCCACGACCTGACCACTCAGCCTGGACTGCCCGAGGGAACCGGTCTGCGGATCACCTCGCAACCGGACAATGGCAGCGGTCCGGCGTACGCGCTGTCGCTCTCCCAGGTTCCGGAGGCGGCCGACGAAGTGATCATGGCTCAGGACGCGCGCGTGTACCTCGAACAGGGCGTCGCTCAGCAGTTCCAGGACAAGGTGCTGGACGCACGGATCGACGAGCAGGGCGAGATCGCCTTCCTCATCAGCCAGCAGGCTTCGCCGATGCGGTAAGCGAGCGAACCCGGTTTGAGTCGGAAACGAAGCGGGTCAGACGCGCCCCGGGTCAGCGGTTCAGCGATCCAACGGTTCAGCGATCCAGCTCAGTCCGGCGGCGCCGCCAGCGCCGACTTCGTCAGCGCCTGCTGGTCGGTGAGCGCGATCGCCAGTTCGCCGGCAGCTGTCGGGTGCAGCGGCGCCGGGTCGTGCAGCCCTTGCACGTACGGCTGGCCGGTGCACAGTTCGTGGCCTTCGAAACTGGGGTGCACCGGGGTGAAGCCGAAGGTCTGCGCGCCCCGGGTCAGCACGGTGTTCAGGTTCGCCAGCCGCGAGGAGAGCACCTTGGTCTTCGCCGGGGTGAAGCCGTCCGCGGCCAGGCATTTCACGTTCGAGCCGAACGGGTCGAAGTACGTGTCGACCAGCACGCGCGGATGCTGCGGCAGCGCCGCGAGATTGCGCAGCAGGTCGTAGAAGTTGCTGGTGAAGTCGGCCAGGTTGCTCTGGAAGTATGCCGTGGAGGCCTGGTCGTCGCAGGCCGCGGCGAGCACGCACAGCGCCGCGGTCGCCACCCACTTCACGTCGTTCGCGCCGATGCTGACGACCACCACCGAGGCTCGGTTCGCCTGCTCCAGCACGGTGAACTGCGGCGGCAGCACCTGACCGCCGGTGCTCTGCGAGCCGAGGACACCGGTGGGCACGGTCGCGCCGCTGCACGCGAGGTTCAGCACGTTCCAGCCGTTGACCTGCGCCAGGTCCACCGCGTACGAATCGGCGCTGCGGCCGCATGCGGTGTCCTGCGCGTTCGCGTGCGGCAGCGGCGGGTTGCCGATCGCCGCCGCGGTCGAGTCGCCGATCACCACGGCCTGCACGCCGGGCAGGCTGGCGCCGGCCGGCCGCGGCGCCGGACCGACCGCGATCGTGCCGACCAGGTCGCCCAGCGACTTGACCTGACGCAGCGCCGCCGGCGTGCCGGTCGCGAAGAGCGCGACCGCCCCGACGTTGAAGGCGACCGCGATCACGGTGCCCGCGGCGACCACCTTGAACATCCCGCGATGCGTGTAGTGCCGGACGCCCGAGTAAGCGAGCAGCAGCAGGACCGCGAAGCCCGCGGTGACCGCGGTCTGCCACAGGAAGTAGCGCTCCCAGCCGCCGACCAGGCCGGCGCTGAGCGCGCTCTGCGCGCTGGACCGGCTCGACGAGGTCTGCACGAACTCGCTCAGCTGGCTGTCGATCGTGATGTGGGTCAGTTCGAGCCGCGGCCGGATCAGACCGTCGAACCGCAGCGTGGTCGGCACCGACTGGCCGAAGAGGTCGAGTTCGCCCGGTCCGGAAAGGGACAGGTCCGGCGAGGTGGCGCCGACTCTGATCGTCTGCCCGGCGGAGGAGACCGACTGCGCCGGAGTCACCAGCAGCGCCAGCCAGGCCGCGATCGCGGAGACGAACAGGAACGCCAGCGCGGTCACCGCGAGGCGGCGGGTGCGCAGCAGGAGGATTCGGTTCAACGAGCCCCCGCCTTCCTTTGTTGCGCTTTGTTGCGCGCCGCGCCCGGAGAGCAGTGTCCACGGCGCCTGTGCCCGCCGGACAACGGAATCGACCGAATGAGCACAGGGCGCTCATCATCTCATAGGACATACTAAAAGCGGACTATTGTGCGAAGCACGGCAGTGGACGTGCGCGCTCCCCTGCACGTCTCGCATCGCACGTCTCACTGCGATCGACGCCACTCGATGGGAGGGGGCACGCCCGAAAAGGCCGATCAGTCGGCCACAATGGGAAGATGTCGATCTCCCCCGACGCCACCTCTCCCGACACCGCGGCGCACTCCCCCACCCCGCCGGTCGCGGCACGCCGGACCGAAGGCACACCCTACGTCGATCTGGATCGGGCGGCCTGGAGCGCGTTACGCGAACGCACTCCGCTTCCACTGACGGCAGATGAGGTCGAACGGCTGCGCGGCCTCGGCGACATGATCGACCTGGACGAGGTACGCGAGATGTACCTGCCGATCTCGCGCCTGCTCAACCTCTACGTCGCCGCGGTGCACAGCCTGCGCGGCGTGGTGGACACGTTCCTGCGCGGCACGGGCGTCGACGGCCGCGGCGATGAGGCCGACCGCACGCCGTTCGTCATCGGCATCGCGGGCAGCGTCGCGGTCGGCAAGTCCACCACCGCGCGGCTGCTGCGGGAACTGCTCGCGCGCTGGCCCGAGCATCCGCGGGTGGAACTGGTGACCACGGACGGATTCCTGCTGCCCAACGCCGAACTGGAACGGCGCGGCCTGATGGCGCGTAAGGGCTTCCCCGAGTCCTACGATCGGCGCGCGCTGACCCGGTTCGTGGCCGACGTGAAGTCGGGCCGGACCGAGGTCACCGCCCCGGTGTACTCGCATCTGGTGTACGACATCGTGCCCGGCGAGGTGCTGACCGTGCGGCGGCCGGACATCCTGATCGTCGAGGGACTCAATGTCCTGCAACCGGCCGCGCCGGGCGGCGACGGGCGCATCCGGATGGGCCTGGCCGACTACTTCGACTTCAGCATCTACGTGGACGCACGCACCGACGACATCGAGCGCTGGTACCTCGAACGCTTCAGGAAGCTGTGGCAGACCGCGTTCACCGATCCGGACTCGTACTTCCGCCGGTTCGCCGAGCTGTCGCAGGCCGAGGCGCTGGCGCAGGCCCGCACGTTCTGGCGGCGGATCAACCTGCCCAACCTGCTGGAGAACGTGCTGCCCACGCGGCCCCGGGCCACCCTGGTGCTGCGCAAGAGCGCCGACCACAGCATCGAGCGGGTGTGGCTGCGCAAGTTGTGAGAGCGGCTGTTGTCGAAGCCCCGCCGAGGGCGGTGCGGGCGGCCTCGATCGACCCCGCGAACGGACCTCGAAGCGGAGGACTGACGATCACGCAGTCGAAGATCGCGAATGTGTCGACCCCGGCGCCCGTGAGACTGCCGTCAACCGCGCCGATCCGCGCTGCCGCCGCGCTCATGCGCCCGTGCGAGACGGAGATCGGGTGACCCGACGGGCCGTCAGCCCTCCAGCGCGGCGGTGACGTCGGCGCGCATGTGCAGGTAACTGCCGGCGCCCGCCAGTTCGAGCACCCGCTGGACCGGAGCCTGCGGGGCGACGAGGCGGAAGACCGCGCCGCCGCTCTCGGCGCGCTTGTGCGCCTGGAGCAGGACGCGCAGCCCGCTGGAGTCGAGGAAGGACAGCCGCGTCCCGTCGAGCACCACGAGCACGCCCGGCTTCAGCAGCGGCTCGATCGTCTCCCACAGGCCGTCGGCGGCGGCCAGGTCGAGTTCCCCGCGCGCGGTCACCACGCGGCCGCCGCCCCGCCCGGCGGGTTCGACCTCGGCCCGGAAACGCTCCATGCAAGCTCCACCACATTCGTACTCGAACTCGGGTCGCCCCGTCCGATCAGCCTATCGCCGATCCGCCCTTGTGCGAAGGGAGCGAAGAAGCCCGGGATCAGCCCGGGGGTCGCCAACGGGGCGTCGAACGCCGGATGCGGGGTACTCGCAGCGCCGCCGGGTCCGCCAATCAAGATCCTGCCACCTCGGGCGACCTGCCGCGCGGTGCGCATCTTCCGCGGCCGACTGGGTACATAAAAGCGACGATCACGCACTACACGACCGGTGCGGAGGCGGGCCATGGACAGCGGAAAACGGCTCTCGCTGAGGGAGCAGCGCATCCTCGCGGAGATCGAGGCTGCGCTGCGCCAGGACCGGAAGCTCGACGCCCGGCTGCGCGACCTGCGCCCGGCGGTCCGGTTCCGGCTGCTCTCGGCGCAGCGGCGGCTGCGCGGCCTGGAACTGGCCCTGCTGATCCCCGCCACGATCGCGCTGTCGCTCGCCGCGGCGCGGACCGCGACCCTCGCCATGATCATCGCGGCCGGCTGCACCGGGGCGGCGACGATACTGCTGCTCACCTCCGCGGTGCACGACCGGGCCGAGCGGCGCAGGCTGGAGGGGCTGGCCGAGAACGGAACCCGGCGGGAGACCTCGCAGTAACCCAGGGTGGTCCGCATTCGATTGCAGTAGCCGGCCCGGTATATCCGGCCACGTATTCGTCGTGGCGCGCAACTTTCACCGTATTTCACGGCAACGCCACTCCCGCCGCGCCCACCACCTGCGCGAACCGTGCGTAGTCGAACGGTCACGCACGTCGACCGTTCCCCGGAGCTACCGTCCTGACTCGATCGAACGCCCTTCGAACCGACGAAAGGATCCTGGCTCATGCTCTCCGGCAGACGGGCTCGGTGGCTCGCTCCAGTGGTCGCCGTATCGGCGGCGACGACCGCGGCCGCCGCCCTCACCCTCATGGCCAACTCCGCCCAGGCCGCCACCACGCAGCTGTGCGGCACCACGCAGACCGCCTCGGTGGCCGGCGGCCAGTACATGGTGCAGAACAACGAGTGGAACTCCTCGGCCTCGGAGTGCATAACCACCGACGGGAGCGCGGACTTCACCGTCGCGAACTCGGCCATCTCCAACGGGACCAGCGGCGCGCCGGGCGGATACCCGTCCATCTACAAGGGCTGCCACTGGGGCCTGTGCACCACCGGCAGCAATCTGCCGATCCAGGTCAGCACCATGTCGGCCGGCAAGGTGACGACGAGCTGGAGCACCACGCAGCCCGGCAGCGGCATCTACGACGTGGCCTACGACATCTGGTACAACCAGACGGCGACCACCAGCGGCCAGCCCAACGCCGAAGAGATGATGATCTGGCTCAACCACACCGGCAGCGTGCAGCCGTCCGGTTCGGTCGTCGCCAGCAACGTCACCATCGGCGGCCACACGTACAACGTCTGGCTGGGCCGCGAGAGCACCTGGAACGACGTCTCCTATGTGATGACCAGCGGCACGACCTCGGTCAGCAACCTGGACGTCGACCTGCTCGCGGCGGACTCGGTCTCCCGCGGCTACATGACGAACTCGGACTACCTGATCGACCTGGAGGCCGGGTTCGAGCTGTGGCAGGGCGGCGCCGGCCTGGCCACGAACTCGTACTCGGTCAACATCGGCAGCGGTTCGACCACGCCGCCGTCCAGCGCGCCTCCCTCGTCCCAGCCGCCGTCCAGCGCCCCGCCGTCGACCCAGCCCCCGTCGAGCCCGCCGGCCTCCACGCCGCCGGCCGGCGGCAAGAGCTGCTCGGCCGCGTACTCGGTGGTCAGCGCCTGGCAGGGCGGTTTCCAGGCCCAGGTGGTCGTCACGAACAACGGCGGCAGCGCGACCAGCGGCTGGAAGCTCAACTGGACGTACCCGGGTGACCAGAAGCTCAACAACCTGTGGAACGGCTCGTACACGCAGTCCGGCGAGCAGGTCTCGGTGACCAACGCCGCTTACAACGGCACGATCGCGGTCGGCCAGACCACGATGGTCGGATTCACCGGCACGTTCGTCAACAGCGACGCGGCGCCCACCAGCATCAGCTGCACCGCCAGCTGAAGCCGGACACGCGGGCCCGCCGCGGCGGCACACTGAGAAAGCGAGCGGCCGGGCCGGTGGCGATCACCGGTCCGGCCGCTGCGTTCAAGCAACTCCCCGAGGGCGGCGGCGCTGTCGCCGCGTGCCGTCAGAGGTCGAACTCGCCCTTCTTCACTCCGTCGAGAAAGGCGCTCCACTCCGCGTGCGAGTACATGTGCACCGGTCCGGTGCCCCCGTCCTTGGTGTCGCGCACCTTCACCGTTTCACCGGTGATCATCACTTCGACACATGCGCCACCGTTGTTCGCGCTGGCCATCGCCTTGCGCCAGACATTGCGTTCCATTTAGTTGATTTCCCTGATCCTGTTTTCGATGACTCGCACAGTCTCCTGCGGCGACATCGCCGCGGCCTGGACGAACTCCAGGGCTCGCCTGGCCTGCCGCACCTCAAGCGGACCGTCGTGGATGATCGTCGAGTAGAGGGTCTCGGACATCGCCACCGCGGGGCCGTCGGCGCCGCCGAACTCGTAGATGTCCAGCGGCATCCTGGCCACCGCGGCGGTGGCGGAGACGGCGCGAATCGAGACGTTGGGCAGTTCCGACAGCTCCCGCAGATGCTTGAGCTGTTCGCCCAGGACTTTGGCGCCCCCGTACGGCGCGCCGAGCACGCTCTCGTCGAGGATCACATCGGCGAGCAGCGGTTCGGGTTCGAACAGCCGCCGCTGGCGCTGCAGGCGGACCTCGATGTGCATGTCCACATGATCCGGATCACGGATCAGGGCACTGGTCTCGTACATGGCCCTCATGTAGCGCTCGGTCTGGAGCAGACCGTGCACCACCGAGTTGTGGAGCGCGTACAGCCTCGTGGCGTCGTTCTCGTACCCGATGAGGGTGTAATACGGATCACTCAGCCACGGCTTGTACTTCTCCCACCAGATGTCGGTGCGGCTCTGGCGGGCCATCGCGCACAAGCGCTCGGTGTCCGCGTCGTCGAGCTTGTAGAACTTCGCGAGCCTGATGACGTCCACCGGGTCGATCTTGTTCTCGGCCCGCTCGACCCGGCCGACCTTGGTGTGGGCCCAGCCGAGCGCCTCGCCGACCTCACGGGTCGTGTGTCCCCGGGACTCGCGCAACGCCAGCAGTTCCCTGCCGAGCTGCCGCTGCAACCAGCTCGCTTGGAACGCCATCGCGGGGACCTCCCTTCGGCGGGCTCGGATTTCGGCTGCCCGGTCTGCCGTGTACGTCGCGGGGGAGCCGGGCAAAGAATTAGTAAAGCCACGTTACGCTACTTGCTCCGGAACATGCTCCGGTGCATCTTCGTTAGTGACGTAGCGTCAGGCCTCCTTCACTCTGAGACGAGATGTTATCGCGCGATCCGCATCCGCGAATGCACGAGCCATCGTAAACAGACCCCACCGGGCACGAGGGCAACTTCTGCAACATGATTGGGCCAGGATTAGGCAAGACGCTCGCCAAGACGCCGGACGCTTCCCCCCGAAGGCGATGGATGACCGTGCTCTACGACCTGCGTGACAGCAAGAATTTCGCCGACCTCACTCTCACCGTGTGGGACTACGGTCCCGCCACCGTCGTCGAACTTTCGGGAGAGTTCGACGCCTACACCGCGTTCGAGTTGCGTCGGCACCTCGCGCTTTATCCGTCGGGCCGGCTTGTGCACGTCGTGATGGACCTGCGCAAGCTCGGATTCGTGGACTCCGCGGGCATCGCGGTGATAGTGGCGCTCAGCAAACAGGCGACCGCGCGGAACGGGTCGCTGCGGCTCGTGGTTCCGGAGAACCACTTGCTGGTGAAGCTGCGGCGGATGGGGCTGGTGAAACTGTGGCCCGTTCACGACGACCTTGAGTCGGCCCTGAACGCGATCGCCCGGCTGGATGAGACCTCGGCTGAGACCTCGACTGCCGGAACCGGCTGATCAAGCCGCTCGGGCAGTCATCTCAACCAGTCACATCATCATCCGACCAGTGCGCTGCGGCGTTCGATCGTGACGACATCGCGCCACACGCCGTGGTGGCGGCCGAGCCGCTCGCGCACGCCCACCACGCGGAAGCCGGCGCGCTCGTGCAGAGCCAGGCTGGCGGCGTTCTCCGGGAAGACACCGGATTCGATGGTCCAGATTCCGGCCGCCTCGGTCGACGCGATCAGAGTCGCCAGCAGCGCCCTGCCGACGCCCCGGCCGCGCGCGTCCGGGTGCACGTACACCGAGTGCTCGACGACTCCCTCATAGACACAACGCTTTGAGACGGCACTGACGGCGACCCAGCCGATCACGCGGCCGTGCTCGTCGAGCGCGGCGTACCGGTGGCCCGGCAGCTTCGCCGCGTCGAACGCCGCCCACGAGGGCGCGCCGGTCTCGAAGGTCGCCTGGCCTTCGTCGATCCCGGCCTGGTAGATCGCGAGCACGTCGGCCGCGTGCTCCGACAGCATCGCGGCGATCCGGACGCCGGTTCCCGGCACGGCGGTCACGTGGCGGCTCCGGTGCCGAGCAGTTCGCCGATCAGGCCGCGTACCCGCCGCTCGATCTCGTCGCGGATCGGCCGGACGAAATCAAGGTCCTTGCCGGCCGGGTCGTCGAGTTCCCAGTCGAGATAGCGCTTGCCCGGGAAGACCGGGCATGTGTCGCCGCAGCCCATGGTCACGCACACATCGGACGCCTTGACCGCGTCCGCCGTCAGCAGCTTCGGAGTCTGCGCCGCGATGTCGATGCCGACCTCCTTCATCGCCTCGACCGCCACCGGGTTGACCTGGTCGGCAGGCGTGGACCCCGCCGAACGCACCTCGATGCGATCGCCCGCGAGGTGAGTGAGGAATCCGGCGGCCATCTGCGAGCGGCCCGCGTTGTGGACGCACACGAACAGCACACTGGGTTTCACGGTCACGAGGACCTCCTGGGGTAGAGCACGACGACAGTGAGCGCGCCGAGCGCGGCGCCGAGCAGTTGGGCGAGAACGAACCCCGGGACCGAGGCGGGAGCGATTCCGGCGAAGCTGTCGGTGAGGGCGCGGGCGATGGTGACGGCCGGGTTGGCGAAGCTGGTCGAGGAAGTGAACCAGTAGGCCGAGCCGATGTACGCGCCAACCGCGGCCGGCGCCTGGCGTGCGCGGCCGGTTCGGCCCAGCGCGAAGACGACCAGGATCAGCCCGGCGGTCGCGACCAGCTCACCGAGCCACACCGGGAAGCCGGTGCGGCTGTGTGTGGAGGCGGCGATCGCGGGCTGATCGAACATCAGATTGGCCAGCACCGCGCCGCCGATCCCGCCGAGGATCTGCGCTCCGATGTATGCCGCCGCGGCGCGCGGCCGGATGCCCGTACCCGCGCGGCGGCCGAGCAGGTGGTCGACGAGCGTGACGACGGGGTTGAAGTGCGCGCCGGAGACCGGTCCGAAGGCGAGGATCAGCACGGCCAGGCCGAAAGCGGTGGCGGTGGAGTTCTCCAGCAGCTCCAGCCCGGTCTGGCCGGGCGAGAGGCGCTGAGCCATCAGGCCGGAGCCGACCACCACGGTGACCAGCAGCCCGGTGCCGAGCGCCTCGGCGAAGGCGCGGCGGGCCAGCTCCCCGT
>NZ_DASYZI010000393.1:0-5610 GCF_035946395.1 Actinocrinis sp. | reverse complement strand
TGGCACCGACCCTGTACGCGCTGAGCGACCTTCACGTCGGCTACAGCGAGAACCGCGAGCTCGTCGAGCAGATTCAACCCACCGACCCCGGAGACTGGCTTATCGTCGCCGGGGACGTCGCAGAGCTCTTCGCCGACATCGAATGGTGCCTCGGACTCCTGCGCTCGCGGTTCGAGAAAGTCGTGTGGGTACCCGGGAACCACGAGTTGTGGACGCATCCCGCCGACCCGGTCAAGCTACGCGGCGAAGAACGCTATCGCGGGGTGGTCGAGATGTGCCGCCGGCTCGGCGTTCTCACCCCAGAGGACGAATACGTCGTGTGGACCGGCCCCGGGGGTCCGCTCTTGATCGCACCGTTGTTCGTGCTCTACGACTATTCGTTCCGCGCGCCCGGCACTAATACGAAGGCTGAGTCTCTGGCCTACGCGTACTCCACCGGAGTCGTCTGCACCGACGAGTCGATGCTTCACCCGGACCCGTACCCGAGCCGCGAGGCCTGGTGCGCACAGCGTGTCGAATATACCGAACGCCGGCTGGCCGCGTGCGCACCCGAACAGTCCGCGATCTTGGTCAACCACTACCCGCTCGTCCGGGACCCCCTGAAGATCCTGCGCTACCCCGAATTCGCGCAGTGGTGCGGCACCGAGCGCACGGCCTCATGGCACCGGCGATTCCGGGCCACGACAGTCGTCTACGGGCACTTGCACATACCGCGCAACATCACCAAGGACGGCGTGGTGTTCCAAGAGGTATCGCTCGGATACCCGCGTGAATGGAAGCGTCACAGCACGCTGCCACCGGTGCTGCGGCCCGTGGTCCTCCCCGAGGCGACGTCGGGCGACGAGCTGAGAGGCCTGTATGCTCGATCTACTACCTGACACCGTTGCGACCGCCGAGGAGCACGGTGACCTCGACGATGCGTTCCTGTTCCCCGAGGAGCAGGCGATGGTGGCGAAGGCCGTAGAAACACGCCAGCGCGAGTTCGCCACCGGACGTGCCTGTATCCGCCGGGCCCTTGGCGCCCTAGGACTGTCGGCAGCCCCGATATTGGCAGGCGAACGGGGCGCGCCAGTGTGGCCGGACGGCGTCGTCGGCAGCCTCACACACTGCGCTGGCTATCGTGGCGCCGCCGTGGCCCGCAGCGAGGACATGCGGACCATCGGCATCGACGCCGAGCCGAACCAGCCACTCCCGGACGGTGTGGCCGAGGCGGTGGCGCTTCCAGCCGAACTGAAGATGCTGGCCACACTGCCGACGCACTCAGGCGCACCCAACTGGGACCGTCTGTTGTTCAGCGCGAAGGAGTCGGTCTACAAGGCCTGGTTCCCGGTGGCCCGTGTCTTCATCGGCTTCGAGGCCGCCCGCATCGAGTTCGACCCCGTCGCCGAGACGTTCCACGCCGAGATGCTCGTGCCTGGACCGTTCAGTGAGTTCACCGGGCGCTGGCGCGCGGAACGAGGGCTACTTCTGACCGCGATCACGGTCTGAGCGGTCAGGCAGCGCCAGGGGTCAGTCGCCGATCCAGCCATGCGACTTGGCGAAGGTGACAAGTCGGCGCCGGACATCGAGGATCTGCCCACTGGCCAGCGTCGGCGCCGTCGTGAGCAGCAACTGCGTGACCGCAATACGGAACTCGTCGGCACTCAACACGTCGGAGCCGTCGTCAATGTCGTCGTCATCCTGGGTCTGGCTCATCTCGATCCAAGACGTGTCAGAGGCCGCAAATCCAATTGGATCTGCGGCCTCTGACACATGTCTCGTTTGCTGTATGCCAAAGTCAATTCCTTTTGACTGGTTGCGCCTCCTGCGCTATCGCCATTTCACTGGCCTGTTTTCAGACGATGGGCAGTTCACGCCGAGTACCCCAACGCCTGGCACGCCGCCAAGATGCCGTCAGGAATCTCCTCGCGTGCAGGAGGAAGCTTGCCGGGCTGAACTTGGCCGGAGCGGATATTCGAGCTCGTGTCGCCGAGGAATGCGCCGATGGGATCCTGGGCACTCTTTCCGTACTCCAGCATCCCACGTTCCCACGGAACGCTCAGATAACTGCATATCTCCTGGGTCACGCCAACCGGGTCGGTGACCAGCTCCTCATACCTGGCCGTCAGGCCACTGAGCGCGTCGCGTGCTGCGGTTATCGCGTTCAGCTGCTTTTTGATGTAGTACAGAGCGGCTCCGTCGACCCCGGTTACATTCAACGCGCCCTGCTCGCCGTTGACGAACGGAATGATCTCGTTGTGCATCATCTCGATGACTGACCGGAGCGTGCTTCCCGGGTGACGCAGAAGGAGGATGTAGCGAGCGTTTGGCCAGTAGTCGGATATGCGTCGCCAGTTAAGCGAGTTATCAGGGTTCTTGTCCACGATCACCTGCTTGCCGCTGCGCACCAACTCGTGGTGCAGCACGCGGTCCCACAGCATGTTCTCCAGATCTCTTCGCGAGAGGCCGAGATTCCGCATCGCAATCTGGACGCCGGGAGCTTCCAGATTCACGGTGACATCGCAGAGGTGGAGTTCGTGACCCGCGCGGATGAGTGAATGAGCGTTCATCATCCGCTGCAACAGCGTCGATCCGGCCCGTGCGGTTGACAAGATGAACACCGGTGAATTGACCAGCCGGTCCACTGATACCCCTTCCCGGCGCCGCGCGCGGGGGAGGCACCGAATTACGAGTTTTACACAGAGCGCGATGATGCGATCTGTCAGATTCGCCGTGCGCCCAGAGTCAGCTAATCGCTCGGCGTTTCGAAGAGGCTTTCGAAGTCGGCCGCCGCGCTGAGATCGCCCTCGGCTTTGAGCTTGCCCTGGACGAACATCGTCGCGGGGTTGGCGTTATTGGTTATCAGCTTGAGGAAATCGACGGGCGCGAGCGTGAAGGTCAACGTCGGCTCGGATTCCCCGGTGCTCGATATGCGAATGTCGCCGTCGGCGATGATCACGTCGTAGCAGTCCGTGCGATCGTCGGATCCGCCGGTGATGACCCAGCGGAGGATCATGCTGGCGCTGCCGGCCCGATCCGCCTGAAAGTAGGCCGGCATCCCGCGGAAGATCTCCTCTATCAGGATCCGCCGGGCGTCCCCCTTGATCATCACGCCGATCTCAGTGTCCGACATCGACGCGATGCGGAGTCTCAGATCTCGTATATCCATGGACGACGGATCGCGTAGATCAAGATCGGTCACGGCAAACCCTCCCGGGAAATCTGGATATCCACGCTGGCCGTAGGACCCTATGGTCGAGCCGGGGGCCGGTGCAAGTGTTGGTGACGGTGGGGAAGACGCCTCCCGAACCGCTCAGAGCAGTCCGGCCGGCAACGCAGGACGGACTGCCCTCGCTGTCCAACTGCGGTCCGGCCTCAGTTGAGCGTCGGGACCGTCGCCCTGATCGTGTTCGCTCGTCGAAGCTGGTCATCTTGACGGCTACCGTGGCAGGATTCTGGCTCATACCCGCGCCAGTGAACTACCGCGTGCGGGTTTGACCTTACGCGCAATCCAGGTCCGCAGCACGAACGGGGAGGACGCGATCCACCGTGTCGTCACCAATCGCTCCTGGCCGGCTCCGATCGAGGCAGCCCAATAGCAATCCACTGATGCTCATTGGAGAGTTCTGCGGCGGGAGGACTTCGTGAGCTTTGCGTGTCTTCTCGGAAGCGGTTTGGGGGAGAAGCCAAGAGGGCGAAGCCTCCATGACCACTTTCCGCTGATCCTGGAATGGCTTGACGATGTCCATCGGTGGACAGGCGTGACCCCTGACCAGATCTTCTCGGGGCCGGAAGGTGGCGATCGGTGCGACAAGGTCGTCGCTCACGTCCGGTCGGCGGCACTGGCTGTCGCTGTGCGCGATGTGCTTGTTGAGTCCGGAATCCACCCGCAGGCCATCGGTGGCGTGAGCCTTGGTGGCATGGCTGCCGCGTGTATCGCGGGCGCCCTGGACCGCGAGGCACTGTTTCGTCTGCTCGGTCACCTTGACCAGACTCCTGAGGCGCTGGCCGGTTCGCCGCCGCAGGCAGCTGCTCTGGCACATGTGCCAAGGCTCACTGAAGACACGAACCACTGCTACGCCGCTGACCGGCAAGACGTCTACTTCACCTGTGACATCGGCCCTATAATCGACGGTTCTGCCCAAGTCATAATGCTTACCGGCTCTCGCGAAGCCCTTGAAAAGCTCGCGCCAAGCTTTCTCCGGGCAGCGTCTTCATGACCCATCACACTGAGGCCTTCCACAGCCCTATCCCGCAGTACGTCGCATATTTCACGGCGCCACACATTGCGAAAACCGAGTTTCGGGACTCACGGATACTGGTGTATTCCCCGTTCGCGCCGAGTGTGCTGACAACAGGTGACGAAATCCGTGACCTGTTTATGCGGAACAGTACAGACCCGGCCAGCCCACCGATCATACACGCTGAGATGGCCCGACGTGGCATCAAGCTTGGCATCGTGCCGGGCGCGTCCCTGTCGTCGGGTGCGCTCAAGTTCTCCTTTTCGGCGGTGTGTGTTGCGCGTATTGAGAGTCCTCAAGGCATGTCAGACGCCATAGTGACGATGTATAGGCTGGACATCAGGCCCAGCGCCCAAGGGCTATGGCGAGCGATGGTGAGCTCCCCCGAGTTGACGGTGCCCCCGGAGCAACCCATCGATCGATGGATGCCTATAGATCTGGACGCGTGGACGCGTCGGGTTGTCGCAAGGCACTTTGATAAGGAGCTCGGGAACCTATATTGGCTGGGGCGGGTTCACGACCTGTCATTCGATCCGCGCGAGATCACAAAGTACGACGAGCTGGCCGAGTCCAGCACGTTCCCCTTTGACGAGCTTCGCAGCCAAGGTCCCACTCAGATGGTGCCGCTGTCCGTTCCCTGGCCGTTGGTTGGCCGTGCCTGGGACTCCGGAGGCGCGACGGGCACGCCGTGCTGTGCGTTCTACACCAAAGAGATGCTGCTGCATCGTGGCGTATGGCGGCGGTGGCCGTACGCCAATGAAGGATTCGAGCCTGCCAATCCACGGCTGCATGCTGCGCCCGCCGGCCCCCACCTCATTGGCAACGGGATGTCGGAACTGTCCGAGCTCTACGCGTCCTTGGCGTTCAGCATCGACATGGATCCGCGGCGGATCAAAAGGCTGGTTTGCGCCGCCCGGCTGGCCGGGGCCGACGGCTACCCCGACCACCTGATCGATCAGATCAGCGACGTGCTGACCTGCCAGAACGTGAGTTACATAAACACGACACCTGCGTTGCTCCTGGCACTTGGTCGACGGCGACCCGAACTGGCCGCACAGCTGCGAGGGGCGCGACTGAGCGGCACCCAAGTTAACGGCAGACATCTATCGCGAGCTCAGCGCAGCTCTCGATGGCGGAACCTGCGGAATCAGCTAAGGCAACACCTTTGGCGACGCGGCAAGCTTGCCTGTCGAGCAAGACGGGGACCTGATCTCCTACGCGCCGAGCTGTCCCCAGGACACGATGACCGTTGTCGACATACACGATTGGCGCACCACCGTCGCGCATGGCGCGACCGGCCAGGTCCGCCTCACGGTTCTCCACGAGGACCAGTTCACTCCCAACATCTTCGAGCGCGATCAGGCGGTCCGCTACGACGTTGACAGGCGCT
>NZ_DASYZI010000392.1:0-8504 GCF_035946395.1 Actinocrinis sp. | reverse complement strand
CCGGGCAAAGCAACGGTTGGGCAAGGTGTCGACTGCGCCGGGAAAGCCCGGCGCTCTACGCTAGGTACATGGCCGCCACCCTGCCGCTCTTTCCGCTCGGGTCGGTGCTGTTCCCCGGTGTGGTGCTGCCGCTGCACATCTTCGAGCCGCGATACCGCAAGATGATCGCCGATCTACAGGAGTTGCCGGAGGGTGAATCCCGGCAGTTCGGCGTCGTGGCGATCCGGGACGGCCGCGAGGTCGGCGCGCAGTCGGTCGAGAGCGTCTACGACGTCGGCTGCACCGCGCGCATCTCGGCGCTCGAAGCGCACGAGGACGGCCGGTACTCGGTGGTGACCACCGGCGTGCAGCGCTTCCGGCTGCTCGACGTGGACACCGCCGGGCCCTACCTGGTCGGCGAGGTCGAGTTCCTGAACGAGAAGTCCGACGAGCGGGCCGAGACGCTCAAGACCTCAAGCACCGCGCTGCTGCTCAGTTACCAGCGTGCGCTGGCCGGGCTGCGCGGAGTACGGCCCGGGCCGATCCCGGAGCTGCCGGACGACCCGACCGTGCTGTCGTACCTGATCGCCGCCGCGATGGTGTTGGACCTGCGGGACAAGCAGCGGCTGCTGGCCACCCCGGACACCGCGGCCCGGTTGCAGCACGAGCAGGCACTGCTGCGCCGGGAAACCATGCTCATCAAGGAACTGCGGACGCTGCCGGCCGTCGATCTGCTGCGCCGGGACCGCTGAGCGGGCTCCCGCGCCCGGGTCTCCCACACTCATCGCGACTTCATCTGAGGTGTTTGAGATGTGGGGCATCTCGAACACCCCCTGGATCACCGCTACGCCGGAAGGCCTGCCGGTAGCTCTGCGGTGAGACGCTCGTGATCCGCCGGAAGTGGTGGCGCAGGTTGGCCGCCGTGCCGAAGCCGGTGCGCGCTGCGATGCTCTCCACTGTCTCGTCGGTCGTCTCCAGCAGTTCCTGCGCGAGCCGCACCCGCTCCTGCAACAGCCACTGCAACGCGGTGGTGCCGAGGCTGGCGTGGAACCGGCGGGCGAAGGTGCGTTCACTGAGATGCGCACGGCGAGCCAGCCGGGGAACGGTCAGCGGCTCGTGCAGCCTCGCGCGCGCCCACTCAAGTACCGGCGCGAGGCTGTCCACCCGCTCCGGTCTGGGCTGCGGGGTGGTGTACTGCGTCTGCCCGCCCTCCCGGTGCGGCGGCACGACCATACGCCGGGCGACCTCGTTGGCGACCGCCGCGCCGAAGTCGTTGCGCACCACGTGCAGGCAGAGGTCGATGGTCGCGCCGGTGCCGGCCGAGGTGAGGATGTCTCCGTCGTCGATGTACAGCGCGCGCATGTCGAATTCGACCTCGGGGAATCGGTCCACGACATCAGCACCGTTCATCCAGTGGAGCGTCGCGCGGCGCCCGTCCAGCAGACCAGCGGCGGCCAGGATGTACGCGCCCGCACACAACGCGACGATCCGCTTCCCCTGCCGATGCGCCTCACGCACCGCCTCGACCAACGCCGGCGGCGGCGCCGTCTGGACATGGCGGGAGCAGGCCGCGACCACGACGGTGTCCGCGTCCACGAGATCGTCCAGCGGATGCGGCGCGGCCACCTGAAGCCCGCTCGCCAGCCGCACCGGCCCGGGTTCCGCAGCGCACAGGCGCAGCTCGTACCACGGATCGACCAGGTCGCTGCGGTCGATGCCGAACACCTCGCACGGCACCGCGAGCTCGAAGACCGGCGCGTCATCGGTCACCGCGACGGCCACAACGTGCCGTTTCCTCGCGCCGACAGCCTCCATGGCAGAAATTTATCGCACATCGTCATTTCTGCCGATGGCCGATCTCGGCGCCGACCGGGAAGCTGTCCGGGTGAGCGATACAACCAGTGCGGACCCAGCCGGAGGACTTACCGCGCTACAAGGCACGGCGCTGTACGTGGGCGCGGTGCTCGGCACGGGCGTGATCGCCCTGCCCGCACTCGCCGCGCAGGTGGCCGGGCCCGCGTCGCTGGTGGCGTGGTGCGCCCTCGTCGTGCTGTCCGTGCCGCTGGCCGCCACGTTCGCCGCGCTCGGCGCGCGCCATCCCGACGCCGGCGGCGTGTCGACCTATGCGCGTCTGGCGTTCGGCGAACGCACCGCGGTGGTCGTCGGATGGTGCTTCTTCTTCACGGTCCCCATGGGCGCGGCTCCCGCGGCACTGTTCGGGGGCCAGTACATCGCGGCCGCGACCGGCGGCGGGAACACGACCACGACACTCGCAGCCGCAGCGATGATGGCGCTGGTCACCGCGGCCAACGCCGCCGGACTGCGGGTGACCGGGCGTTTGCAACTCGCATTGGCCGCGATGCTGACGCTCCTGCTGCTCCTGTCGGTCACGCTCGCCCTGCCCCACGCACGCTGGACGAACCTCACCCCGTTCGCCCCGCACGGCTGGTCGGCGATCGCTCCCGCGGCGGCGTTGTTGGTGTGGAGCTTCGCCGGCTGGGAGGCGATCACGCACCTTGCCGCCGAGTTCCGCCGCCCGGCCCGCGACCTGCCGCGCGCCACCGCGCTCGCGCTCGCGGTGGTCGGCGTGCTGTACCTGGCGGTGGCGTTCGCCGTCGTCACCGTGCTGGGCGCGAGCGCCGCGACGGCGGACGCGCCGTTGGGCGAGCTGATGTCTCAAGGCCTCGGCGGCAACGCCCGGCTACTGGCGGCGGCTGCCGCCGTCCTGCTCACCCTCGGCACGATGAACGCGTACTACGCCGGCGTGGCCAAGCTCGGCGCGGCCCTCGGCCGGGACGGCGCGCTGCCCGAGTGGCTGGCCAGAGGCAGCACGGCGGGAGAGGTGCCGCGCCGCAGCCTCGCCGTCATCTCCACGCTGACCATCCCGAGCCTGATCGCCACCGGCGTGTTCCATGCGAGGACTGAAACCCTGGTGTCGCTGACCGCCGGTCTGATCGTGACCGTCTACGCGGTCGGAGTGGCCGCGGCCGTCCGCCTGCTCCCCCGCCGCAGCAAGGGCCGCACCGCGGCGATGGTCGCGCTCGCCGCGGTCGTCGCACTCTTGGCCGCGACCGGCGTCTATCTCGCCTGGGCGGCGGTCGTGTCGACGGCGGCCCTGCTCTACCTCCGCTTCAAGCCACGGCCGATCCCGTCACCACAGCCGGAGCCCACGGCGTCGGCAGTCGGGTCCCAGTAGGATCGCCGCGTGACCAAAACGGTGTCCAAAGGCGTTGCGTCGAAGAGCACTGCATCAAAGGGAACTCCGGCGACCGTCGCGCTGACGCAGGCCAAGGTCCCGTTCGAGGTACACGCCTACGACCACGATGCGGCCGCGCAGTCCTACGGCACCGAGGCCGCCGAGGCGATGGGCATCCCGCCGCAGCGCGTGTTCAAGACCCTGCTCGCGGACGTCGACGGCAAGCTGACCGTGGCGGTCGTCCCCGTCTCCGGGCAGCTGGATCTCAAGGCCCTGGCGAGCGCCGTCGGCGGCAAGAAGGCGGCGATGGCCGACCCGTCCGCCGCCGAACGCACGACGGGTTACGTACTCGGCGGCATCTCGCCGCTCGGCCAGCGCAAGAAGCTGCCGACGGTGATCGACGAATCAGCGCTCGACTACGAGACGGTCTTCTGCTCCGCAGGCAGGCGCGGCCTGGAGGTCGAACTGGCCCCGGCCGACCTGGTGCGTCTGACCTCCGCGCGCACCGCCCCCATCGGCCGGGGCTGACCGCATACCATGCGACTGGTACCACGTTTGGCACCGTTGAGCGGGATACCACTACTCCGATTGAAGATCGCGGCGGCGGAACGCCGCGAGGCCGAGCACGAGTAGCGCGGCGCCGAGCAGCGTCAGCCAGCCGAGCGGCGTCCAGCTGAACACACCGCCGGGGACCTTGGGCACATGCGAGAACGGCGAGACGTCCATGACCGCTTGGCCGAGCTTGAGGACCGGGCCGAGCTGCCCGAGCAGCAGGAACACTGCGACGGCTCCCCACGCGACGCCTGCTGCATAACGTGGCGCGGCGCCGAACAGCGCCGCTGCGATCGCCGCGACCACGGCGACCGCGGGCCATTGCGCGAGCGCCGCGCCGAGGACTCGCGGGAGCTGGCCGGAGACGTCGTGCATCCGCAGGCCGTGTGCCAGACCGGCGCCGAGTCCGGTTGCGGTGAGCAGGATCGCGGATCCGATCAGCGCCGCGGCCAGGTGGCCGGACGCCCAGCGGACGCGGCCGAGCGCGCCGGCGAGCAGGGGCTCGGCGCGGCCCGCCGTCTCCTCGGAGCGCGCTCGCAGCACCGCCTGCACCGCGTAGATCGCGGCGATGAGGCCGGCGATGCCCATGATCGCGGCCAGATACGCGTCGACCAGCCCGCTCTGCCCGCCCATCTCGGTGATGATCCGCTCCATCTGCGCGCTCGACGTGATCACGCCGACGATGTCCTTGGCGATGTAGCCGGTTACAGCGCCGCCGAGCAGGAATCCGATCGACCAGCCGAGTACCGCGCCCCGGTGCAATCGCCAGGAGAGGCCATAGGCGCCGCGCAGATCGCGGCCCGCACGCGCGGCGCCGGGGCGGGACGCGAGCAGGCCCGCGCCGAGGTCACGAGTGGCCGCCAGGCGCGTCGCCACGGTGGCGAACGCGAGCGCGCACGCGAGCGGCAGCGCGAGCACCCACCACCGGTCGGCGCCGTACGCGTCCACCCGCTCGACCCAGCCGAGCGGCGTGCACCACATCAGCCAGCCGTAGCCGCTGGCGTCAGCGGCGGCGCGCGCGAGGTAGAACACGCCGAGCGCAGCGCTGGCCAAGCCGTTCGCGGCGCGTGACGTCTCGGCGATCTGCGCCGTGACGGCGGCTAGGCCCGTGAAGAAGATGCCACACGTGCCGATCGCGAGGCCGAGTGCGAGCCCGCCGACGAATCCACACCCGAGGAAGGGCAGGACCACCGCGGTGCCCAGCGCCACGCCGAGGTTGGCGACCAGCGCGATGCCGAGTGCGGCCGCGAGCGGCGCCCGATGGCCGACCGAGGTCGCACCGACCAGTTCCTGACGCCCCGTCTGCTCCTCGGCCCGGGTGTGCCGCACGACCATCAGGACCGACATGATCCCGGCGAGAGTGGCGGCCAGCACCGCGATGCGCCACGCGGTGATGCCACCGAGTGAGGTGGCGTGCACGGCGCCGTAAATGGCGATGGTGGAAGGCGTCGCGTTGATGGTCGCGGCGAACTGCTCTCGCGATGACTCGGTCGGATACAGACCCTTGAAGCTGTACGCGGTCGAGGCCGAGGCCGCGATCAGCACGTAAACCCACACCGGCAGCATGATCCGGTCACGGCGCGAGGCGAGCCGGATCAGGACGCGCGTTCCCGTGAACGAGTGCGTCTGCCCGCTGATCTTCTGATCACTCGACTCACTCGCCGAGCTGACACCCATTGCACTGGCACTCATCGGACGGCCACTCATCGGACGGGCACCGCCTGGTCGTCTCGTGAGGATGAGTAGTACTTGATGAACAACTCCTCAAGCGTCGGCGGACGGCTCGTCAGGGTACGCACTCCGGCTTCGGTCAGCGCGCGGAGCACCGCTTCGAGCGCTTCGGGATCGGCCTGGCAGCGCAGCGTCGAGCCGTCGACCGCGAGGTCGTGCACGCCCGCCATCCCGTCCAGGCCCAGGGCCGGGCGGACCAGTTCGGCGGTGACCGTCGTGCGGGCCAGGTGCCGCAGTTCGGCGAGGCTGCCGGTGTCCACGGTGCGGCCGGCCCGGATGATCGAGACCCGATCGCAGAGCTCTTCGACCTCAGCCAGGATGTGGCTGGAGAGCAGGATGGTCGCCCCGCGCTCGCGCACCTCGGCGACGCATTCCCGGAAGACCGCCTCCATCAGCGGGTCGAGGCCCGAGGTGGGCTCGTCGAGGATGAGCAGTTCGGGCTGCGCCGCGAACGCCGCGACCAGCGCGACCTTCTGCCGGTTGCCCTTGGAGTAGGCGCGGCCCTTCTTTCGCGGATCGAGTTCGAACCGCTCGATCAGCGCGTCGCGGCGGCCGGCGGAGTAGCCCCCGCGCAGCTCGCCGAGCAGGTCGATAGCCTCTCCCCCGCTCAGGTTCGGCCACAGCGTCACGTCGCCGGGCACGTACGCGAGCCGGCGGTGCAGGCCCACCGCGTCACGCCAGGGGTCGCCGCCGAGCAGCCGGACCGTCCCGGCGTCCGCGCGCAGCAGTCCGAGCAGGACGCGGATGGTGGTCGACTTGCCCGCGCCGTTGGGGCCGAGGAAGCCGTGCACCTCCCCCGGCGCGACGCGCAGGTCCAAACCGTCGAGGGCGCGGGTGCGCCCGAAGTTCTTGCGCAGTCCGGTGATCTCGATCGCTGCGGCATCGGCCGCCGTCGGCGTCTCGATCGGCGCTGTCGTCTCCATGGGCGGCAAGCTACACTTGTTTCACAATTTTGTGAAATCTATGAAGCATATAAAATGCGTATGACGGCAGACGGCCCAAGCGCTCAAGCTGAGGAGGCGGCGACGCTGAACACGCGGTCGGTGGCGGTCCGGGACGAGCAGAGCCCGGAAGCGGTCCGGGACGAGGAGGCGGCGCGCCGCCTCGTCGAGCGGCTCGCGCTGGTCTTCGCGGACTGGGGCTTCCCCCGGATGGCCGGGCGGGTGCTGTTCGCCCTGATGGCCGCCGACGAGCCGGGCCTGACCGCGACCGAGCTGGCGACCGGGCTCGACGCCAGCCCAGCCGCCATCTCCGGGGCCGTGCGGTATCTGATCCAGCTGGAAATGGTCCAGCGGGAGGCCGTGCCCGGCTCGCGGCGGGACCGTTACCGGCTGCCTGACGACACCTGGTACACCACGGTCATGACCAAGGCACGGTTCTACGATGTGATCGTCGCAGCGGTCGACGACGCCCTCGACGGCCTTGGCGGGTCGGGCACCCCCGCCGGCGCGCGAGTGACCGAGATGCGCGACTTCTTCGACTTCGTACGCGGCGAGATGCCGGGCCTGCTCGACCGGTGGCAGGCCACGAGGCGCCCGGGAGGCGCGCGCGGCTGACGTCGTGAGCGTCGTGGCCCAGAACGTGACTCAGGACATGAACTCAGGACATGAACCAGGACACGAGTCGGGAGCCTACGGCGCTGACGTCGTCGGCGGGTCCGAACGGCCGTCAGGGACGTCGCCCGGCGCGTGCGCCGCGGATCCGTTCGGCGAGGCCTGGTCGGCGGGCGGCACGTACTCGCCCCAGCCCGGGAACTGCTCCCGTTCGGGCTCCGGGTCACTCGGCCCGAACAGCAGCATGAGGAAGAAGAACAGTCCCGCGGCGACGGCGGGCCACAGCCAGATCACCCCGACCGCGCGGACCATGAGCGGCATGTCGAAGTTCGCGTCGCCGGCCGCCTGCGCGGCGCGGCTCATCGAGCCGCTCCCGGGGCCGATCCGCGCGCCGAACCACGCCGCGAGGTAGCCGCCCGCGATACCGCCGGCCGCCAGCCCGAGCGCCGCGCCGGCACCGGCCTTCCCGCGGTAACGCAGGAAGGCGAAGACCGACAGCAGCACCGCGGCGATGATCGCGTACAGCGCGAACCATCCGTCGCGGGCGATGAAGGTCTTCGTCTCGGGCGCGACGAAGTACACGAGGTTCTGGCTGACGACACCGAGCACCGCCGGGGCGGACCACCGCCACAGCGCCCCGACCGGGAACGCCGCCAGCAGGCCGGCCCCGCCCACCACGGCGAGGGCGACGGCGTCCGCGCGCAACGCGGGCCACAGCGGCCGGGTGGAGCGCTGCGGATTCTCGTCCTGATGCGGCGACGGCAGCGGCGTCGGCCATGGCGTCTCGGTGCTCATCACGGAAAGCCTTTCACGCGTCCCTGAACTTGTCGCGCGGGGGTCGGCCGTTGGCCGGCGGCGGCCTGCCGCTGTCGGCGCCGGATGCTTCGATGAGCGCCATGGAGCGAATCATCCTGCCCTTCGCGTCGGCGGAACTCTGGGCGCACTGGCTGGCCGAACACCACGCCGGCACGCCGGGCGGGCTCTGGCTGAAGATCGCGAAGAAGGAGTCCGGAATCGCGACCGTCAGCTACGCGGAGGCGCTCGACGAGGCGCTGTGCTTCGGCTGGATCGACGGGCAGAAGGACGGCTTCGACGACGCCTGGTGGTTGCAGCGGTTCACCCCGCGCCGCCCCCGCAGCCGCTGGTCGAAGGTGAACACCGAGAAGGCGGCCAAGCTGATCGCCGAGGGCCGGATGCGGGAGCCCGGGATGCGCGAGATCGAGGCGGCGAAGACGGACGGCCGCTGGGAGAACTCGTACGACCGGCAGGCGGTGGCGCAGGTGCCGCCGGACTTGCAGGCCGCGTTCGACGCGAACCCGAAGGCCGCCGAGTTCTTCGCCACGCTGACCGGCGCGAACCGGTACGCGGTGCTCTACCGGATCCACGACGCCAAGCGTCCGCAGACCCGCGCCGACCGGATCGCCAAGTTCGTCGCGATGCTCGAACGTGGCGAGACCCTGCATTGAGTGCATTGAGTGCACTGAAGATCTTGC
>NZ_DASYZI010000391.1:0-9284 GCF_035946395.1 Actinocrinis sp. | reverse complement strand
TCGATGCTGATGCCGATGTTGCCCTGGTCGGTGTTCTGCTCCCCGAAGACCTCGATGAAGGTCCCGGTGAAGGTGTAGGTCTCCGTCGAGCCGTTCGCTGTCGCGTAGTGAACGTCATCGTCGAAGTCGCCCAAGCCGCGGTTGGCGCTGTATGAGCATCCGTTGTATGCGATGGAGGAATCGTTGTCGTTGACGCGGTTCACTGTCGGCAGAGCGACCGCGAATCCATCAAGGGTTGTGTATTGGCCTGAGAGCTTGGTTACCACGATGGTGTGGGTGCCTGACGACAGTCCGGTGGCGGTGTAGATGGGGACGTTGGAGTGGCGTTGTCCGTCGGCTGGGATGGTGTTGATGGTTTGTTGGGTGCCGCCGTCGATGCTGATGCCGACGTTTCCCTGGTCAGTGGACTGCTCACCGAAGACTTCGATGACGCTTCCGGTGAAGGTGTAAGTCGCCGTGGCGCCGTTTGCGGTGGCGTAGTGGATGTCGTTGTTGTAGTCGCCGAAGCCGCGGTTCGCCGAGTAGGAGAAGCCGCTGTAGGCGATGGCAGGAGCGGTGTCGTCGGCTCGCAACGTGGACGGCGGTGTGTTCGTAACGCCGAATCCGTCGAGGGTTGTGTATTGGCCGGACAGTTTGGTTACCACGATGGTGTGTGCGCTTGAGGTGAGTCCGGTGGCGGTGTAGATGGGGACGTTGGAGTGGCGTTGTCCGTCGGCTGGGATGGTGTTGATGGTTTGTTGGGTGCCGCCGTCGATGCTGATGCCGATGTTGCCTTGGTCGGTGTATTCCTCGCCGTAGACCTGGATGAGGTTTCCGGTGAAGGTGTAGGTGGCGGTGGCGCCGTTTGCGGTGGCGTAGTGGATGTCGTTGTTGTAGTCGCCGAAGCCGCGGTTCGCCTGGTAGCCGAAGCTGTTGTAGACGATGGCCGGATCGGTGTCGTTGATCCGGTTGCTGACCCAGATCTGGCCGGACGAGGTGCCCACGGGAACGGTCGCCACGAGGAATCCGCTGGACAGCAGTTGGACGTTGGTCGCGGCGATCTGCGTGCCTCCGGCGTAGACCTGGGTGTTGGCGGTGAACCCTTGGCCGCCGATCAGCACCTGGTTCGTGCTCGACACCGGCGACACGTAGTAGGTCGTCGGGCCGACGGAAGCGGGTACCGCAGAGTTCGACGACGTGACACCCGCGTTCGTCAGCACGCTGGTCGGGATGTCGCTCGGTCCCGGCGTGGCCGGGATTGACGTGTTACCGCTGGCGTGGGTGTCCGTCGGCGCGTTGCACACGTAGGCGCCGTAGGGCGCGGAGAAGTAGTTGTTGCTGACCCAGAAGTGTCCCGTCGCGCTGCATCCGCCGGTCGCGTTCTGGCCGCCGCTGAACGCGACGTCGCCCTGCCAGTTGATCCATTCGGAGCCGGCGTCGTCGTAGTAGGTGAAGTCGGTGTTGCCGCCGTTGTAGGCGACGTTTCCGGTGGCCTGGAGTCCGTGCGCGAGCGTCTGGACCGGATCGGCCTGCGTGTACGGCACGGGATTGCCGTTCGCGTCGTAGTACTGGGACTGATGTCCCTCAGCGTAGATCGCGCCGCCGTCGGCGCGCGTGGTCAGGAAGTTGTGGATGAGGTTGTCGCTGAGCGTGTTGTTCTCGTTGATGTTGGTCGAATTCTCCGGCGTGCTCGCCTGGTCGACGTGGCCCTGGATGACGCCTGCGGTGATCCCGTCGTACGGCAGGTCGTAGAGGTCGTTATGGGTGATGGTGGTGCCGCGGGAGAACAGCAAGGTGATGCCGGCTGCGGAACTGTAGTCGGTGCCGACGTGGTGGACGACGTTGTTCGACACGGTCGTTCCGGTCAGGATCTCGTTCGTCCCGATGGTGTCCCCGGCGACGGCCGACGGGTTCGGCGTGCAGCCCTGCTTTATGATGGCCGGGTCATCGGGGTCGGTGGCGGGGGAGGGGTTTGTCGGGTTCGGGTCGGACGTGCAGCCGAGCAGGATTCCGGTGGAGGCGATGTCGGTGAACTCGTTCCCGGAGATCAGGGTGTTCGCCGAGCCGTACATCACGCTCAGCCCCGCGCCGCCGAGTTCGGCGAACCGGTTGCCGGTCAACGTGATGTCGTTCGCCGCGGTGAAGGCCACGTTGGCCAGCGGCTGCGTCAGCGATCCCCACGGGCACGTGCCGTTGGGGTTGGAGAAGTGGCACAGACCCTGGTTGGCCGCGCCGGTGATCCGCAGGTTGCTCTGAACGTCGGCGAAACCGGCCGAGGACGACGGAGCATTCCAGGTGGCGTAGGAGAATTGCAGGCCGCTGAACGTGACGTCGTGCAGTGGTGCGGCCAGCGTGCCCGCACCCTGTATCAGCTGCTCCAGATGGGGGAGTTCGACATCCAGGCTGCTCATCTGCTGACCGGCGGGCGGCTGGTAGTAGAGCGCGTTCGCGGAGGTGCCGAGGAACCACTGTCCCGGGTGCAGCAGCGCCTGCGCGTTCTCGATCAGCGTCGGCATCGTACTGGGATTCATGGATGGCAGGCCGCCGCTGCCCTGGCTGAACGCCGCTCGGGCTGTGACGCCGGTCCAGCACGGCTGGTCCATGGTCAGGGTGCCGCCGGAGTAACCGGCCACCCGGCAGCGCGATTCGGTCCACACGCCGTTCGCGCCTGGATAGTCGAACTCCACTGCGGCGACCTGAGCGGCCGTCAGACGGCCGAACCAAGCCGTGGCGGTACTGTCGCCACCGATGTTGTAGCCGGTCGACGAACCGGACCAGGAACCCGCGAAGCCGAGCGAACCTGGGGTGGCCTGCGCGATCGGCGCTTCCTGCCCGTTCACGTACAACTGCCGACTCGCGCTGCCGCCGGGCACCGGGGCCGACCAGACCCCGGAGGTGCCCACCTGGGTCCAGCCGGTGACCTGCGAGGCGCCGGATATCACCGGGTGCGCGCCCGGCGCGGCCTGCCACACCACCGGATGTCCCGGGCTGCCGGAGTCCGCGGCGCCGAACGTCCACGTGCTGGCCGGGCGGTAGATCCCGTCCAGGAGGTCGACGGTGACGTCGGTGCCACTCGTGGCGGGCGTCAAGGCGCGCACCGCGCTCTGCGCACCGGCGAGCGAGCACGGCGCGGACTGCGTGCACGCAGATCCGGAACCGGTGGGCGACGCATACAGCGTCGCCGTGGTCGCGGCCGAAGCCGATTCGCTCACGGACACCGCCAGGCCGGCCACCAGGGCCGCGGCGCCCGTCATTGCAAGGAGCTGAGATCTGGGAGCTCTCATCTGCTAAGCCTCTTCCTCGTCGTTGTGATTCGGCTCGTTTTGTCCTTGCCCGAAACAGGCGGGGCGTGCGCGTACGGTCCCACGCACGCCCCGCCTGCGGATCAGTCGTAGATCAGGCCGAACTCCTCCCACGGACCGATCGCGGTGCGGTTGGCAATCAGCGGGGTGATGCTGTTGGCGGCGTCGACGTAGTTGCCGCTGGCGTGGGTCTTTAGGCTCGCAACCTGCGTGGAGGTTAGGAACAAGTTGTTGTTGGCGCCGCCGGTGGCCAGCAGGATGGAGGGCTGCGCCGATCGCGTGACCGCACCGAACATGGGTACTGATATCGCTGCCGCCAGCGGGAACGCGACGGGCAGCCGCGTGCGCCGTCGGAGTTCGGATAGTAAGAGCACAGATACCTCCCTCGGATCGGCCTCATCGCGCCGCGCCGGGCAGGAGGTCCTCAGGGCACGCTGTGGTGCGACGTTCTCTTTTTTGCGGGATCACGGAACGGTTGCACAGCGACGGACTGCGCGACGGATCCGGCCAATGCAGCGTGTGGGCGAGCTCTCGCCGAGCTACCCGCTCACGCTCCGACGCCTCGGGCCTACTCGTCGCAGCCGTCGAGCGGATCGACTCGGCACCGTCCGATTAGCGCGATCGAATGGGCCGTACCCGCGAACAGCAAGAGGGCAGGACACACGCTTCGTCGTCACGTGGCGTCGCTCCGCCGATGGTGCTGTGCCGGATGGCGGCCCGCGCGCATCGTCGGGCACCGACAGAGGCCGCGTTCGCGATGACATCTGGGTAAACGAAGGCTTCCACCGTGGCGCAGCACACATATTTGGCCGACATTGGGTCTAAGTCAAGACTGGCTTGGTAGATCGAGGCGACTTTTAATCCAAATGTGGAGTTAACTCTGCCGAGCGTGCCGAGTTGAAAGTGGTTCATCCGGGACGATTTGGCTCCCGACGGTGAGGCGCTGCTCTTGACTTATATATAAACCCGGCACAATGTGGTGAACGGCTTGACGGCGAGTGCCGTAGCGAGTGCTGGACTGTCGGCTGAGCCCGACCGTCGCCGTGCTTTTGCGGACTCGCGGTTAAGAGCTTCAGGTCTTCTGACCGGCCGTACGCCGATGAGGGCGGTCGGGTTCACACGCCCTGGGCCAGGGCCAGCGTCTCCGGAGCGCGCTCAAGGATGAGGGCTGCGGCGCCGCGGACCCCGGCGTTGTCGCCGAGCGCGCTCGGGACGATCCGCAGCGACTCGGCATGGCAGGTCATCGTGTTGCGGGAGATGGCGCGGTGCATCGGTTCGAAGAGCGCCTCGTGGGCGACGGCCAGATCGCCGCCGACCACGATCAGCCGGGGGTTGAGCACCATGACGACGAAGGCCAGGGCCCGCCCGATGGCTTCGCCGGCGTCTTCGACGGCGCGCATGGCGCCGCGGTCGTCGGAGCGCAGCAGCTCGGCGAGGTCCGCTGCGCCGACCGGGCGGCCCCAGCTGCGGGCAAGCAGTTCGGCGATCGCCGGCGGGCTGGCGACCGTCTCCAGGCAGCCGCGGTTGCCGCAGCGGCAGAGCTTCCCGCGCGGCTCGACGATGATGTGGCCGAGTTCCCCCGCCATTGCGCCATGGCCGAGCAGCATCCGGCCGTCGCAGATCGCACCGGCTCCGATCCCGGAGGACAGGCGCACGTAGACCACGTCGTCGCACCCGCGGGCGGCGCCGTAGCGGCGTTCGGCGAGGACGCCGGCGTTGGCGTCGTTGATGATCCGGACCGGCAGCCCGGTCCGGCCCACGAGCTCGTCGACCGGCCGGATCCCGACCCAGCCGGGCATGATGCCCTCGGCGTGCAGCCTGTGGCCGTCCTTGTCGACCGGGCAGGCGAAGTCGGCGCCCAGTCCGAGGATCTTCCCCCGGGGCACGCCACTGTCGCGCAGCGCGGTGTCGATCAGATCCTCGGCGGCCGCCAGCGTCCGCTCGGGGTCGTCATCCACCGCCATCGGCTCGGTGCGGTCCCATCGGATCTTTCCGACGACATCAGTCAAAATTGCCCGCACGTGGTCGTGCGCGACGTCCAAGCCGAGCGCGAACGCGGCCTCCGGCTCCAGGGACAGTATCTGGGGTGGCCGACCGGCCCGGGCCGAGGCCGCGCCGGCGGCGGCGCTCTCCCGCACCAGCCCGCCATTGATCAGGTCATAGACGACTGAAGCCACAGTCGCCCTGGCCAGGCCGGTGCGACTGGCGATTTCGACCCGCGAGAGCCGCGCGTTCTCGGCCAAGGCGCGCAGCACGCGTACTCGGCCCAGGTCGGTGAGGCCGATCGGAACCTCGGTCGTGGCCGAGGCGCCGCCTCGGATCATGGGCACATGGCCACTGTAATGGTCACCGTGTTGCTGTGGCATGGATAAGTCTGTCCTTGTCCCTAAGATCTCGCCATTCTGCGACACGAGTCTTGACTTATAGCTAGAGTCGGCTGAACATGTGTCCTGCGCCACAAGGGAAGCCTTCGTTTACCCGCCTGTAACGCGAAGCGCGTCCTGCGCGGACTTCCTGTCCTTTCCCTCTGCAACCGCGCCGCGGCGTCGCCTCGTGAGCCTCCCGTCATGCCCGGCGGGCCGCGACGGGAACCACTCGACGGAGGTATTCGTGTTCTTACTGCGCGCACTGCGACGGCGGATGCGACCGGCCGCCTTCTTCCTGCTGGCGGCCGCGATCGCCGTGCCCGTCTTCAGCGCGGCGATGGCGACGCCCGCTGTTGCGGCGTCCTCGCAACCGTGTGACATCTACGCGTCGGGTGGTACGCCGTGTGAGGCGGCGTACAGCACTACCCGGGCGTTGTTCGGCTCGTACAACGGTCCGCTGTATCAGATCCAGCGTTCCTCGGACAGCAGCACCCTGAATATCGGTCTTGAGTCGGCCGGCGGGGACGTCAACGCGGCACCGCAGGTCTCTTTCTGCTCCGGCACGACCTGCACCATCACCCTGCTCTACGACCAGAGCGCCAACGGCAACAACATGCCCATTTCCCCTGGTTCGTCCTGCACGGGTTGTAGCGGCGGCATCGGCGGCGCCAACCCGAACGGCTCGGACATCGGCGCGAACGCGATGGCGCTGCCCGTGACCATCGGCGGCCAGCCGGCCTACGGTGTGCTGGGCAATGCGCAGGGCATCGGCTACCGGAACAACAGCGCGAAGAACGTGCCCACCGGCTCGCAGCCCGAGGGCGTCTACATGCTGACATCGTCGAACCTTACGAGCAACGGCTGCTGCTTCGACTTCGGCTCGGCCGAGACGAACGACTCCGACGACGGCAACGGCACCATGAACGCGATCTACTACGGCACCGACTGCTGGACCAAGAACTGCAACGGCCCCGGTCCGTGGGTCGGCGGCGACCTCGAAAACGGCATGTACTTCAGCAACACCGGCGCCAACCCCGCGAGCATCCAGAGCGAGAAGGGGTCGTTCCTGTCCGCGTGGGAGAAGAACAACGGCACGACCAACTTCACCCTCAAATACGGCAACGGGCAGTCCGGCGGGCTGACCCAGTCCTACTCGGGTGCGCTGCCGTCCCCCGGCTACGACCCGATGAGGGTGCAGCCCTCCATCGAGTTGGGCACCGGCGGCGACAACAGCAAGTGGGGCAACGGAGAGTTCTTCGAAGGCGCGGTCACGGCCGGCTTCCCCTCCGACTCCACCGAGAACGCGGTCCAGGCCAACATCGTCGCGGCCGGCTACGCCAACAACACCACCTTCGTTCCGACCACCGAGTCCGAGGTCAGCCTCAAAGCCCACGCCAACGGCGAGTACGTCGACGCGGCGAACAGCAGCACCGCGCTGATCGCGAACGCGACCTCGATCGGCACGGCCGAGACCTTCGACCTGATCACCAACCCCGACGGCACCACAAGCCTGCGGGCGCACTCCGATCACGACTATGTCACGGCTGACAACGCCGGTGCTTCCCCGCTGATCGCCAACCGCGCCACGGGCGGGTCGTGGCAGACCTTCGACCTGATCAGCAACGCGGACGGCAGCGTCAGCTTCCGTGCCCACGCCAACAACAACATCGTCACGGCTGACAACGCTGGTGCTTCCCCGCTGATCGCCAATCGCACGGCGATCGGGCCGTGGGAGGAGTTCGACCTGGTCCGTGACACCGTCCCGGTCAGCTTCCGTGCTCACGCCAACAACAACATCGTGACCGCTGACAACGCTGGTGCTTCCCCGTTGATCGCCAATCGCACCGCGATCGGGCCGTGGGAGACGTTCGACCTGATCAGCAACGCGGACGGCAGCGTGAGCCTGCGTGCCCACGCCAACAACGAGATCGTCACCGCCGACAACGCAGGCGCCAACCCATTGATCGCCAACCGCACTGCCATCGGACTGTGGGAGGAGTTCGACCTGGTCTCCAACGCGGACGGCAGCGTGAGCCTGCGCGCCCACGTCAACAACCAGTACGTCTGCGCCGACAGCGCCGGCGCCTCGCCCCTGATCGCGAATCGCACCGTGGTCGGGCAGTGGGAGTCGTTCGACCTGATCTACGACTGATTCCGGGAAACCCACGTTCCGGACCCCGTCACCCGGCGGGGTCCGGAACGTGGGTTTCTCATGTTGCCGTCTCGCGCGCCGTCGCGGTCGCCGAGCAGCGCAGCGGGCGCAATCCCGCAGTGCGCAGCCACGCGGCGATCGCGGCGCACGTGCGCGGCCTTGTCCGGCACGACGCGGGCGAACTTGAATCCGCCGTGCGCTCGCTGCGCGAGGTGCCGCGCCCGCCCGCGTTGGCCTCGGCGCTGGAGGATCTCGGCCGGATCCGGCTCGACGAGGGCGACACCGCCGCTGCCGTCGAAGCCTTCGACCAGGCGTTGGCGCTCGACTCCGCGTACGGCGCCGCCTGGGACGCGGCGCGGGTCCGCAGCCGGCTGCGCCGGCTCGGCGTACGGCGCCGCCTGGTCGCTTCGGCGGGCCCGCACACCGGATGGTCCGCGCTCACCCGCGCCGAGCGTCAAGTCGCCGATCTGGTCGCGGAGGGCCGCACGAACCGGGAGATCGCGGAGCAGCTGTTCGTCTCGCCGCACACGGTTAACGCTCATGTGCGCCGCATCTTCGAGAAGTTGCAGGTCAGATCCCGGGTGGAGCTCGTCAGGACGGTGGGGCGCGAGTAGTCCCGATAACGAACCGCATTGATTCGGGATGTGCCGCGCCCGGCCGCGCAGCAGGATTCGCTGGGGGTGCCGGTGCCGGATCGCCCTGCACGGCAGGGACGCTGAACTCAGAAGACGCTGTGTAGAAGACGGCGGTCATTCCCGCCCCACTGCTTCGGGCGCAGATTGTAGGCGTGGATCACGGTCTGGTGCACCGAGTCGCCCGCTGCGTCTGTCAGGTCTGCCTTGAGCGAGGCGAGGTGGTGGTGGCGGGCGCGGTGACCATGGTCGTCCAGCGGCCCGTGTCGCCGCGGTGCAACGTCAGGACCTGCCAGGTCGCGCCGTCGTTGAAGGATGCGGCCAAGCAGACCGCGGTGATCGTGGCTGTGGGCGTGGGCGTGCCCTGCGGCAACTCCTGGGCCACGGTCAGCTGGGACGGGATGCCCGCTGGAGCGCGGTCGGCATCATTGAAGCCGCCGCCGACCCGTACGGGCCTCAGCAGGGCAGGGTCTATGTTCCAGCTGGCATATCGCCGCCGGGCTGCGCGATGCCCCGGACAACGTCCGGGGCATCGCCGGGTGTCGCCTAAAGCGGCCGGATGTTCTCGGCCTGCGGACCCTTCTGGCCCTGCGTGATGTCGAACTGGACCTTCTGGCCCTCGTTCAGCTCGCGGTACCCCTGGGCAGCGATGTTCGAGTAGTGGGCGAACACGTCCGGGCCGCCCCCGTCCTGCTCGATGAAGCCGAAGCCCTTTTCGGAGTTGAACCACTTCACTGTGCCTGATGCCACGGAGTGCTGCCCTTCGTAACGAGAATCTTCCGGGCAAGTGTGGCACAGGCCACCGGAGTCGGCGAGCAAACAGGCATGGAGGCTTGCACGAAAGTGTCTTTGA
>NZ_DASYZI010000390.1:0-21931 GCF_035946395.1 Actinocrinis sp. | reverse complement strand
CGTCAGCTCGGCATCCAGGACATGCAGGTAGATGTTGGAGAGCAAGGGGCTAATCACGCCGCCCTGCGGGGTACCGGCGACCGTCCGCTCGACACCCTGATCCGTCATCACACCCGCTTGGAGCCACAAACGCAGCAGCTTAAGCACCCGACGATCCGAAACCCGACGACCAACCAGCCTAAGGAGCCGGTCATGCTCGATCCGGTCGAAATAGCTGCGGATGTCGAACTCCACGACAAAGACCCGGCCCTTGATGAAGCCGACACGCAGCCGCTCCATCGCCATCGTCGCCGACCGCTTGGGCCGGAACCCGTACGAGACCTCAAGAAAGTCGGCCTCGAAGATCGGTTCCAGCACCAGCTTCGCGGCCTGCTGGGCCACCCTGTCGCGCACCGTGGGAATACCCAAACCGCGCCAACCACCTGGTTTCGGGATCACCTGACGCCGCACCGGCGCCGGACGATACCCTCCTTCGCGAAGATCCTGCTGGAGTTCGCCGAGCATCCGGCCAACCCCGTAGGCCTCCACATCCGCCAGGGTCACTCGATCGACCCCGGCCGCTCCACGGTTCTCCCGGACCCGCTCCCACGCCTCCCACAGGACGTCACCCCTGTGAACACGGTCATACAGGGCATGGAAACGCCGCTCCGGAGACTGCTTGGCCGCAGTCCATAGCTTGCGTTGAAGTTCTCGCACCTTCGCGACGCTCGCCGCCCCGAGTTGCGCGGTCGAGTCGACTGGTACGACGGGCGACGGCCCGTCGGGGTGGTTGGACGAGGCTAACCCCGTCATGCCCCAGCGCTTACCCTCTTCGCCAGCACGATCAAAGCGAGGGCCCTTCCCTCCCGGCGCGTTATGTTGCACGCCGATCACCGGTACTACGACCCCCTCGGACTCCCGCTGCACTCCGAAGGACTTCACCATCGGCTTATACCTTCGGTCTCTGCCCCGACAAGGGCGTGCGCAGACGGGTCTCTCCTGTTCCGGCCCAGACTTTCAGCACGTGCCATCTTCCGTACCCCGGAGAGACCCGACAGGCTAACCCCGGACCGGAGCCTGACGGACATGGCCTTCGCCGCGACATGACCGGCTCGGCTCTCCCGTTGTGAGTTTGACGAGGCTGCAAAGTTCGCTTGACGCTACGGCCCGCGCTGTTGCTCCCTCCAAAGAGGCTCTCGACACCCCGCTCAGCCCGCCGGATCTCTCCGACGAACCGGGGCCTGCTACCGGGCGCTCCGGTGCTTACCCGGACGGGACTTCCACCCGCCAGCCTGGACCAGCTTGCAGGACGCAACACGTCCAGCACCCTACGCCGCTAGTCGATCCCGACCGCAGCCAGGCGGTCCGTCAGGTCGGGAACCACCTGCGAGAGATACCAGGTCGGGAACCGCAGTCGGGAGCAGCCGCCGAACTCGGCAAGGTAGAGCAGATCGCCGGGGCCGCCGAGCGCGACGAACCGATCGGCGTGCACCGACTGCGGATCCCCGGATCCCCGGATCCCCGGATCCCCGGATCCCCGCGTCTCCCCATCCACCGCACCGCCGCCGAACGTGACGGCGACAGCTTGGATGTACGAGGCGGTCCGCGGGTTCCGCCTGCGCGGCTTATTCGTCCTCGTCCTCGTCCTCGAAAGAGGCCGCGTCGTCGAACTTCTTGCCCAGCCGCTGGGTGCGGTCGACGATGCCGGCCGACATCGCGTCCCGGTACTTGGACAGCGTGATGAACGAGACCGCGCTGGACACCAGCAGGGCTACGGCGAGCAGGGTGAGCCTGGACAGCTGCGAGCTCAGGTCCATGCCGAAGAGCACCGCCACACCCCAGACGAGCAGCAGCGCGGCGAGGAACAGCGCGAGCCGGAGCGTGGTGTATCGCAGCACCGCGTGACGGGTCGCGAAGACCGGCGCCGTCCCGGCGCCAGCAGATTGTGAGTCGGCAGCCTGTGAATCGGCAGTTTGCGAGTCCGCACTCGGTGAGGCGGCACTCGGTGAGGCGGCAGACTGCGGCGCCGACGCGGACGTCGCAGCCGGCTTGTCCTTCGCGGCAGCGGACTTGCCCTTGCCGGGCCCGCCCTTGAGCTCGGCGACAGTCGCGGCTGTGGCGGCACGTGTCGCAGTGGCTGTGGCTGTGGCCGTCTTCCGGTCGCCGATCTGCTCGGTCATGGTCGGGAATCCTTTGTGGTGGGTACCATCTCACGGTACCTCACCCCCTCAGCGACATGGCCATCAGGACCCGGTCCCGGTAGTCGTCCGGGCCGATCCGCAGCGCCCCGGGCAGCCTGCCGTACTCGGTGTAGCCGCATTTCTTGTAGAACTCGTCGTTACCGGTGCCCGCACGGCAGTCCAGCGCGAGCAGTTCGAGACCCATGACGCGGGCTATCCGCTCGACCTCGGCCATCAGCAGCGTGCCGTAACGGCGGCCCTGGAAGTCCGGGTGCACCATCACCCGCTTGACCATGCGCCAGTGCTCGGTGAGCAGGCTGCGCTCGTCGGTCAGGAAGGCGAGCGCCGCCAGTCGGCCGTCACCGGTGCCTGCACTGACATCGGCTCCTGCGCTTGCGCCTGTATCGACAGCCGCGCTGATCTCTGCGCCCGCATCGGCGCGAGCGGTCGTCTCGCGCTCACGGCCGATGACGAGACGGTTGTGACCCGCGGCCACGCCCGCGAAGGCCCGCGCGGCGATGGGCAGTATGTCGTCCATCGTGACCGGCGGGATGAAGCCGACCGACCCACCCGCATTGGTCACGTCGGCCCAGCAGGCGACTACTTCGGCCCGCAGTCCCTCGGTCAGCTCGGGATCGACCGTGAATTCCAGCGTCATGGATCAAGTATGCATGAACTTTCCGTATTGCGCATGTAGTTTCGAGATCCTCCGCACGAACGCCGCAGCAGTCCGTCACCGGTCCTCGTCGAGCTGGTGCAGTGACTTCGCGGACTGCACCCAGACCGCGAGCGCCGCGAGCACGCCGCCGCCGACCACCTGCGCGGTCACCGGGCCGAAGAAGTCCGCGAGCAGGCCGGCGACGATCGGGGCCACCCACAGCAGGCCGACGCTGAGAAAGGTGAGCAGCGTGGACACCCGGCCGTACAGCTCGTCCGGGACGATCTTCACCTGATAGGTCTCGAACACCGAGTACAGCGGCGCGGCCATCACCAGGGCCGCCGCGAAGACGGCGCCGATCTCCCACGGGTGCGGTACGAACGCGGCCGCGATCACACCCGCAGCCAGCACCCAGGACGCAGCGACGACAAGTGTTCGGCTGCGTATCCTCCGCACCAGCCACGGCGTGCAGACGGCGCCGGTCAAGCCGCCGATCGCCGCAATGGCGTTCGCCGTGCCAACTGAGACCGGGCCGCCGCCGCGGTGCCGGATGAGCGCGAGGACGAGCAGGAAGAGCACCATGAACAGGGCGTTGACAACCGGGATCCAGGTCGTGATGAAGCGCATGTAGTCGTTCGATCGGATGAACCGCCAGCCCTCGGCGAGCTGACGGCGCATCGGCTCGCGCGGCGTGTCCTCGCCCAGCTCCGGACCGAGCGGGGTGCGGATCAGCCCCGAGCCGAGCGCGGCGGCGAGATACGACAGGGCGTCGCCGACGAACGGCGCCCAGCGCGCGGCGGCGAAGAGGATTCCGCCGATCGGCGGCCCGACCAGTTCGGCCGCCATGTCGCGGCCCTGCCGGGATGCCGAGGCCGCGGGGAACTGCTCCGCCGGGACGATCCGCTTGAGTGCGGGCATCATGGCGCCGCCGCTGAGCCCGTTGACCACGCCCTGGACGACGGCGACCGCGCCGAGCGAGTAGACCGAGACGTGCCGGGTCAACACGAGCGGCACGACCGCGCCGACCGCGAGCGCCTGGATCATCGGCGCGCCCACCAGCAGCGCCTTTCGGGAGAAGCGGTCCGCGAGCACGCCGCCGATCAGCAGCGTGGTCAGCCGGCCGACGTTCTCCAGCGCCGCGATGGCACCCGCCTGGGCGACCGAACCGGTCTGGTAGAGCATCAGCAGCGGGAACGCGATCGCCGACAGCGTCGAGCCGAGCGCGGAGACCGTCGTGCCGGTCCACCAGCTGAGGTAGTCGCGGCTACGCCATATGGATGGAGTCGTCGAAGAGTCCACCGATGCGGAAACGGACGAGGACGAATTGACCGATGGAGGTCCCGGAGACTCCGACTCTCGCACGACGGCCGCGCCCGCATCGGGGCTCTTCGAACTCGACCGTGGCTTCATGGGCGGCTGTAGGCTCGCCAGCCGCTGCGCGACGGCCGACCCTGCGCCGCCAGCCACGGTCGAGTTCGAAGAAGACGTATCGGCCGCCGCGTCCGGATCCGGAGCGTCGAGTACTGCCTCGGTCATGCACGCGTCCCCTCCCGATGGGGTGCAGCGGAAACTCTCCGCCCGCCAGGGCGTGTCTAAGACACACCCTCACTCTCACACCTGCACGGTAAGGGAACACATACCTCGTATGTGCCCTAGGCGAACGTCATCACCTGGGGCTGTTCGCGGCGCTCCGGGTCCGGACCGTCGAATTCGCGCACGATCTCGTACCGCGTATTGCGCTCGACCGGCGTGAACCCGGCGTCGCGGATCAACTCCAGCAGGTCGTCGCGCGTCATCTTGTCCGGGGTGCCGAACTTGTCGGCATCGTGCGTGATCTTGTATTCGACCACCGAGCCGTCCAGGTCGTCGACGCCGTAGTTGAGCGCCAGCTGTGCGGTCGTCAGACCATGCATGACCCAGAAGCACTTGACGTGGTCGAAGTTGTCCAGCAGCAGCCGTGAGACGGCGAAGGTTCGCAGCGCCTCCGCACCTGTGGCCATCGGCTGCGTCATCAGCCGGTTGCGCTGCTTGCCGTCCTTCGAGTCGTGGAAGTCGTGCTGGAAGCGCAGCGGGATGAACACGGCGAAGCCACCAGTCTCGTCCTGGAGCTCACGCAGCCGCAGTACATGGTCGACTCGGTGCCTGGGCTCCTCGATGTGCCCGTAAAGCATCGTCGACGGCGTACGCAGCCCCTTGCTGTGTGCGAGCCGGTGGATACGTGACCAGTCCTCCCAGTGCGTGGCGTGATCCACGATCTTCGAGCGGATCTCCCAGTCGAAGATCTCCGCGCCGCCGCCGGTCAGCGATTCGAGCCCGGCGTCGATCAGCTCGTCCAGGATCTCGCCGGCGCCCAGCCCGGAGATCTTCTCAAACCAGTGGATCTCGGTCGCGGTGAACGCCTTGATGGACACGCCGGGAAGCGCGGCCTTCAGCTCGCGGATCGACTTCGGGTAGTAGCGCCACGGCAGCGTCGGGTGCAGTCCGTTGACCATGTGCAGCTCGGTGATGCCGTCCGGCTCCATCTGCTTCGCGAGCCGCACCGCTTCCTCGATGCGCATGGTGTACGCGTCCTTCTCGCCGGGCTTGCGCTGGAACGAGCAGTAGGCGCAGGAGGCGGAGCATACGTTCGTCATGTTGAGGTGCCGGTTGACGTTGAAGTACACGCGGTCGCCGTTCTTCACGGTGCGCACGTGGTGGGCCAGCTCGCCGAGCCAGGCCAGGTCGTCGGTCGCGTAGAGCGCCACGCCGTCGTCGAAGCCGAGCCGCTCCCCGGCCAGCACCTTCGCTTCGAGCTCGCGCTTGAGTCCGGCGTCCATCGGCTGCGGCCTCCCTGGTCGGGGCGGGTTGGTCAATCCACGAGCCTACGCCACCCGATCGGGCGTACGGCCGACGGCCTGATGTCCACGCCGACGGCTCTCAGCTGCGGTCCTCGTCGAGCGGTTGCTGCCGCCCCTCCCACTTGGTAGACAGCGCGACCGTGGTGCGGGTGCGCGCGACGCCGCGGATGTGGTTGAGCCGGCCGATGATCTTCTCCAGGCCGTACGGATCGGCGGCGCGCACCTTGAGCAGGTAGGACTCCTCACCGGCGACGAACCAGCAGTCCTCGATCTCGGGGACGTCCCGCAGTCTGCGGCCGACGTCGTCGAGGTCGGCGGCGTCCGAGAGCAGCACGCCGATCAGTGCGGTCACGCCGAGGCCGACCGCGCCCGGGCTGATCACGGCCCGGTAGCCGGAGATCACTCCGGCCTGCTCCAGTCGGTTGATCCGATCCGTCACGGTCGGCCCGGACAACCCGACCAGCCGAGCGAGCTCGGCGTAAGTCGCTCGGCCGTTGGCGCGCAACGCCTCGATCAGCGTGCGGTCCACGGCGTCCACGGCGCAACCTCTCTGCGGCGAAGTCGATTCGGATAAGGCTACTGCGCCGCCCCCAGTTCGCCGCTCCACCGGCGCAGCAGGTCATGGTCGACGCCGAGTACGTCGAGCGCCTTGCCCGCCACGAAGTCGACGAGCCGCTGCACGTCCCGCGCGCCGGCGTAGAACCCGGGCGACGCGGGCAGCACCACCGCCCCGGCGCGGCTCAGCGCAAGAAGATGCTCCAGCGTCTGCGTGTTCAGCGGCGTCTCACGCACGACGACGACCAGCGGCCTGCGTTCCTTCAGGGTCACGTCGGCGGCACGCTGCAACAGGTCCTTCGACAGGCCGAGCCGGACGCCCGCCACGGCCGCCGTGGACGCGGGGATCACCAGCATCCCTTTCGCCGGGTAGCTGCCGGAAGACGGCCCGGCGGCAAGGTCACCCGCAGGCCAGTACCGCACCGCGTCCAGCCACTTAGGCGCCTGCGGTTCAGCATCCACGTGCCAGCCGAGCCACTGCGCGAGATCGTCACGCCAGTGCGCGTCGCGGAAGGCGATGCCGGTCTCGTCCAACAGAGTGAGCCGCGCGGCTCGGCTGATCATCAGATCGATGCTCTCCCCCGCGGCAAGCAGCCCGCGCAACGCCGCGGCCGCGTATGGAGTACCGGACGCTCCGGACACACCGACGATCCACGGCCTGCGAGGTTGCGCGTCGCTCATGCCCTCAATGATTGCCCGCGTGTGGCCCGGAGACGAATCCGGGCCACCCTGCTGCGGGCCACGCTGTTCTGGACCACGCTGTTCTGGGCCACAGTGTTCCGGACCGCAGGGTGCGCGTCAGCGCCCGAGGTAGTTGGCCGCGTACGGGATATTCGCGTCGAGAGGAGTCATCAGCGCGCTGTCAGAGGCACGCCTGAGCCGCAGCGTGAGGAAGATCAGCAGGCCGCCGAGCACCGCCCGGGCCGCGAAGTAGAGCATGTAATTGTGGTCGTGGCTGACGACATCCTGCGGCGTCGCGAGGTTGTTCCCGTTGTCCCGCAGCACGACTGCGAGCAGGATCATGATCAGATAGGCGGCGCGGAAGTACTGGTAGCCGGCCGCCTTGAGCACGTCCCGGTACCGTCCGGTCAGCGTGAGGACCTTACGCAACGAGCGCTGCCAGACCCCGAGCACGACGAGGAGGGCGAGGAAGACGACGATCGCCACCAGGCTCACCCCGCTGACCAGGTTGTCCGCCGAGTTCGCCTGATCGATGGTGACCGAGGTCGGGTCGGTGAGCACCTTGTTCGCCAGCGAGGCGCGGCTGAAGAGGGCGAAGATCTCGACGAGGCACAGCATGATGTAGAGACCGCAGAGCACCAGCAGCGCGATGGGCAGTCCGGAGTTCGGCCGAGCCATCACCGACGCCGCCGTCGGGTATCCGGCCGCCGAGTATCCAGCGTTGGGCGGGTACTGCGCGGTGGCGGTGGCAGAGGCAGCGCCGAACTGCGGCACGCCTTGGGCCGGTTCGCCAACCTGCACAGGCGGTGCGAACGGCGGTGGCGTCAGCGGTGCGGCATCCCCAGCCGCGGATTGGCCTGCCGGACTCTCGAAGCTCACGGCTCCCCCAGATAAGTACGTTGAAATGACGAATCAGGACGCGACAGTCTCGCGTCCATGGTCCGTCTTGTCAACGTCGGTGGATACCGGCACCTTCACTGACCTCGACCGCTGCCGACATCGACCACAAGCCGTCATGGGCGCGGTTCGTCACGGGTGCAGGCCGCGTGCCACCAGATCCAGTAGCGCGAAGCAGAACAGCGCGATGCCGACAAAACCGTTCACGGTGAAGAAGGCACGGTTCAGCCGGGAGAGGTCATCCGGACGCAGTAGCGAGTGCTCATATACGAAGGCTCCGGCGACGACGACCACGCCCACCCACCAGAACACGCCCGCGCCGGTGAGCAGGCCGAACCAGATGAACAGGCCGGTGGTCACCGCGTGCGACACGCGGGCAGCGAAGAGCGCGACGGCGACGCCCCAGCGCGCCGGGACCGAGCCGAGACCCTGCTCGCGGTCGGTCGCCACGTCCTGTAGTGCGAAGATCAGATCGAAGCCGCCGATCCAGATGCCGACCGCGAGGCCGAGCACGACCGCGCTCCACGACCACGCCCCGGTCACCCCGATCCACGCGCCGATCGGGCCGATCGACTGCGCGAGCGCCAGCAGCGCGTGCGGCACGTTCGTGAAGCGCTTGCCGTACGGATAGACGACCAGCGGCACGACGGCCAGCGGCGCCAGCGCGAGCGTCAGCGTGTTGAGCGAGGCGGCCGCGCCGAGGAACAGGCCGAGAGCCAGCACCGCGCCGATCCAGGCCGTCTTGACCGTGAGCACGCCGGTGACCAACTCGCGCCTGGCGGTGCGCGGGTTCTTCGCGTCGAACTCCCGGTCGATGATCCGGTTGACCGCCATGGCGAAGGTGCGCGCGCCGATCATCGCCAGGGTGATCAGCAGCAGCTGGAGCCAGTGCACGGTCCAGGACGCGCGGAACATCGCGCTGAGCGCGGCGATGAACGCGAAGGGCAGCGCGAAGACCGAGTGCTCAAGCAGCACCAGGCTCTTGAAGGCCTTGAACTTCTCGCCGACGGTCTCGGCCGGCGCCGCCACCGCGCTCACAGCCTGGTCCCCTTCACAGCGCCCGCACTTTCACAGGCCGTATTCCTTCCAGCGGCGGTCCACCGTCGCGGCGGTGGCCGGATCCGAAGCGATCATCTCGGGCCAGCCGCCGTTGCGCGTGTAGCCCTCCTCCGGCAGCTTACGGGTCGCGTCGATGCCGATCTTCCCGCCCCAGAACTGCTGATACGAGGCGTGGTCGAGATGGTCCACCGGGCCCTCGGTCAGCAGCAGGTCGCGCGCGTAGTCCACGTTGCCGAAGGCACGCCAGGAGACCTGGGCGTAGTCGTGCACGTCGCAGTCGGCGTCCACGACCACGATGAGTTTGGTCAGCGACATCAGGTGCGCGCCCCAGATCGCGTTCATCACCTTCTGCGCGTGCTTGGGGTAGCGCTTGTCGATCGAGACGATCGCGCAGTTGTGGAAGCCGCCGGTCTCCGGCAGGTCGTAGTCGACGATGTCCGGGACGATCATCTTGAGCAGCGGCAGGAAGAACCGCTCCGTCGCCTTTCCCAGCGGTCCGTCCTCAGTCGGCGGCCGACCGACGACGATCGACTGGAGCATCGCGTCTTTACGCATCGTGACGGCGGTGACAGTCAGCGCGGGGAACGGTTCGATCGGCGTGTAGAACCCGGTGTGGTCGCCGAACGGACCCTCGGGGCGCGTCACGCCAGGTTCGAGCCAGCCTTCGAGGACGACCTCGCACTGCGCCGGGACCTGAAGCGGAACGGTCTTGCAGCCGACCAGCTCGATCCGCTCACGCTGGATGAAACCGGCGAACAAGTACTCGTCGACATCGGCGGGCAGCGGCGCCGTCGCTGCGTATGTCACGACCGGGGGGCAACCGAACGCGATAGCCACGGGCAGCCGCTCGCCGAGGCGCCGGGCGACCGCGTAGTGGTTCGTCGAGTCCTTGTGAATCTGCCAGTGCATGCCGATGGTGCGCGCGTCGTGCCGCTGCAATCGGTAAAGGCCTAGGTTGCGCTGCCCGGTTTCCGGGTGCTTGGTGTGGGTGAGGCCGAGATTGAAGAACGCGCCGCCGTCCTGCGGCCAGGTGTGCAGCGCCGGCAGTGCGTTCAGGTCGACCTGATCATCCGTCAGTACGATTTGCTGGCACGGCGCGCCCTTGACGTGCTTCGGCGGAACTGAACGCAGCTGCGCGACCTTGCCGAGCGCGTCCTTGAAGCCGGAGAGGCCATGCGGCAGCTCGGGCTTGAGCAACTCGCCGATCCGCTCGCCGATCTCGTCGAGGCTCTTGATCCCGAGAGCCAGGCACAGCCGACGCTGCGTGCCGAACACGTTCATGGCCAATGGCAAGTCACTGCCCTTGACGTTCTCGAACAGCAGCGCGGGGCCGTGCGCCTTCTGCACCCGGTCGGTGATCTCACCGACCTCAAGGTAGGGATCCACCTGGGCCTTGATCCGGCGCAGTTCCCCCTCCCGCTCCAGCGTTTTGAGGAACGAGCGCAGATCTTCGTAGGCCATGCGTCAAGTATCCACGTGGCCAGTGCCTGCTGCTGTGGCAGCCTAGCCGAGCAGATGGGCGTTGACGGCCCGCACCTGAGCGGCGAGCTCGGGCAGCTCGACGACCTCCACTCCGGCCGCGCGCAGCCGGTCCGCGCCATCGCAGACCGCGAGCAGCGCGGGCTCACGCAGCGCCAGCACGACGCGCGGGATCCCGGCGGCCAGGATGTGGTCGGTGCAGCTGAGCGGCCGGGATGCGCGCGGCGAGCAGGGTTCGAGGGACGTATACAGCGTCGGCTTTGTGGGGCCCGGCCGTGCGGTCATCGTCGTCAGCCCCGGGTCGCTGCTGTGTTGGCTTAGCGGCCTCCGGCTGTGGGCGAGCTTGGTGAGCGCGACCTCCTCGGCGTGGTTCTTGTCCGGATCGCCGAGGCCGCGCAGCAGCTCACGGGAGTAGCCGGTGGAGATGACCGTACCCTGCGCGTCGGCGACGATCGCGCCGACGGAGTACGCGCCATCGGCAGGCGGGCAGGACCGGGACAGTTCGACGGCCAGCCGCAACAGGTACGCGTCGAGCTGCGCGGGCTGCGCCGGCCCGCGATTCACGAGGTAGCGGGAGAACTGCACGTCGCCGATGGCGCGCGTGTCAGCCAGGATCATCCTGCGATCGGGCGACTGCGGAAATCCGCCGGGACCGAACGCGCGCGGCGCTGCCAGGTCGCCGACGAGGAACGGCGCGACGGAGACCTGGATCTCGTCGGCGAGATCCTCGGCGAGGAACCGGGTGATGACCGAGGCGCCGCCCTCGACCATCAGTCGTCGTACGCCGCGCCGCGCCAAGTCGTCGAGCAGGCCGCCGAATTCGACCGGTCGGCCCGAGCCAGGCCCCAAGTAGAGCATCGTCTCGGCGCCCTCAGCGATGAAGACGGCCGCGTCACGGTCGACGTCACCGGTGCCGGAGACGACAACACGCAGCGGGCTCTCCGGTTCGCCGCGCTCAGCGCGCGCTGAGCGCCGCTGTGGTGAGCGCACGAGCAGGCGTGGATTATCGGCACGCACCGTGCCCGCGCCGACGAGGATCGCGTCCACGGAGGCCCGCAACTCGTCCACTCGATCGAAATCGGCGTCGTTCGACAGCAGGAGACGCTGCGACGTCGTGTCGTCGAGGTAGCCGTCGAGCGACGTGGTGAAGCTGAGGATGACCCAGGGGCGCGAGGCTGCCGGTTGCTGCGTTACCACTGCACCATTGTGCGTGCACGCGCACGCAGCCGCTCTGTTACTTAACGATGTAGGACGGGTTCACGGGCACGCAGCCACCGGTCGTCGCGGCGTTCGACAGGGAGGAGACTGCCGGCGCGGACGCGGCCGCGGTCGGCGGCGCGCTGGTCGTCGTGCCGGAGCCGGAGGACGTGCCCGACGCGGAGCCGCCGCCGAACGTCGTGCCCGAGGTCCAGTCGGCGCCGAGCACCAGGGTCACCTCGGAGTACGCGCTCGACTCGACCATCGCGGAACTCGGCAGCCCGAGCGCGTACGCCACCGTGGCGGCGGAGTCGCTGCGGGTGGACGGATAGTAGATCTTCGTCGTGGCGGCCGATGACGAGTTACCGCCGACCGAGGCGAGTGAGAACCCGTCGTTGACCAGCGCGTCCTTGACCGTGCCGGCGCGACCGGAGACGCCGCTGCCGTTGAGGACCTGGACGTGTACGGCGGCCTTGTTCACGGCGACCGTCGGCGACGCCAGGTTCTGCGGGGCCTGTGCGGCCTGCGTGCTGGCCTTGGTGGACGGCGCCGGGGCGGCCGGCTTGGCGGCCGTGCTCGATCCGGCCGAGTAGGAGACGTCGTTGGCGATGTTCTGGAACATCTGGTCGGCGTAGGGGTGGGCGACCATCACGTGTGACTGGTTGTTCGGGTCGAGGTTCCACGGCATGGTGACGAACGAGATCCGGTCGGTGGGCACCCGGTTCATCGTTATCGCCAGGCCCTCCAGCCCGGTGACTCCGCTCAGCCCATCGTCCACCGTCAGCGCCTTGGTCGCCGCGTCCGCCACCTTGAAGAGGGTGGTGAAGTCGGACAGGTTCATGTTGGCGCGCACCTCGCGGATCATCGCCGACAGGAAGTAGTGCTGCGCCTTCTCCCGGCCGAGGTCCGAGCCGTCGTAGAAGCTGTGGCGCGAGCGGACGAACGCCAGCGCGCTGGCGCCCTGCACCATGTTGTCGCCCTTGTTCAGCCGCAGGTGCGAGTAGGGGTCGTACATGCTCGCGCTGACGCAGACCTGCACGCCGCCGAGCGCATTCGACATCGTCTCGACGCCGACGAAGTCCACCATCACGAAGTGGTCGATGGTCAGCCCGGTCAGGTCGTGCACCGCGGTGACCGTGCACGACGGGCCCCATTGCAGCGAGCTGTTGATCGTCGAGAGGAAGCCGCCGCCGGAATTGTGGGTCGTCGGGTCGGTGCAGTGCGGAAGGGTGACCATGGTGTCACGCGGTATCGACATGATCGTGGCGTTGGAGCGGTCGGCGGACAGGTGCACGAGCATCTCGACGTCCGCGTTCGAACCTGGACCGCAGTCGCCGCCGATCTTGCAGTCCGCCGGGTTGTTCCGGGTGTCCGACCCGATCACCAGGATGTTGAGCGGCGAACGGCCGTATTTGTCGACCGGCTCGGGCGCCTGGCTGACGCCGTTCTGTAGCAGCGCCGTGTGCTTGATGTTCCCGGTCAGGTGCAGGATCACGTACGCACCGATGGAGAGTATCAACACCAGCGTGGTGGAGATGCCGATCGCGGTCCACTTGACCGCCTTGCGCTTGCGGGTCGGCGGCTTCCTGCCGCCGCCCGCCGCCTCGGCCGCTCGGCGGGCGTGGCCGGAAGGGTCGACCTCGTCGAGATCGATGTCCTCGTTGATGTGCCCCTCGGCGACCTGTTCCCCCGCGAGGCCCACCGAACCGGAGGCCGCCGCCGACCTGCGTCCTGCCCTGGTCTGGTCGGCACCATTCCCGCCGCGGGGTGACCAGCCGTCGGGATCGCCGTCGCCACCACGCGGGCCACGTCGTCCTTGGCCTTGCGACCGCCCGTCGACGGGGGGCCAGGCGGCGTTGTCGCCGTACCGGTCACGACCCGGGTACGCATCTACGGGCCGACTGGCGCCACGTCCGCCGGAGCCCGGCGCCCACTCGTCGTATCCACCCTGTCCACGGCCCTGATCGCCATAGCCGCGTCCGTTGTCGTACCCACCGTTGTCATGCCCAGCGCCACCGTACCCATCGTCGCCCTGGCGGCCGTACGCGTCGCCCGACCGCGGCTGGCGCTGTGACGGTCGCGGAGGCTGGTACAGGTCACGCGGCGGCTGTCCGGCCCGATCACCACGGTCACCCCGATCACCACGGTACGGCGGCTGGCCATCCCCGCGTGCGGGGCGGCCTGACCTCTGACCCTGAGCATAGGGATCGTGACCGGATTCATCCCGGTATCGCCCCTCGCCACCGCGATCGTCGGACCCGTACTCCGGGTACCAGCCGCGATCGTCGCTCATCTGGTCAGATTCCTTCCACCGGCACGAGGGCGCCGACGGAACGGATTCGCGGCCGCAGTCCCCTCTTATCCCCTTTCAGGACGCTCCTGACCTGTAGCCGGTTGCTGGGAATCACGCCACGGGGCTTGGCCTGAACCGTGCGGGGCCGCCTCTACAGCCCCGCGTAGCTGTGCTTGCCGGTGAGCAATGTGTTGACGCCGAAGTAATTGAACATGACGCAGGTGAAAGCGGCCAGGGCGATCCAGGCGGCGGCGCGCCCCTTCCAGCCGTGCGTCGCCCGCGCGTGCAGGTACGCCGCGTAGATCACCCAGACGATGAACGACCAGGTCTCCTTGGGGTCCCAGCCCCAGTAGCGGCCCCAGGCCTTCTCCGCCCAGATCGCGCCGGCGATCACCGCGAAGGTCCACAGCGGGAAGATGAACGCGATGACGCGGTACGCCGTCCGGTCGAGCGTTCCGGAGGAGGGCACGCGCTGGAGCGGGCCGCTCAGCCACGGCAGCTTGCCCTCCTCGGCCGCCGCCTTGAGCAGGTACAGGATCGTGGCGACCGTCGCGACGCCGAACGCCCCGGTGGAGAGCACGGCGGCGGTGACGTGGATGTAGAGCCAGTAGGAGTGCAGCGCCGGAACGAGTTCCTCGGCGTCGGTGTACAGCACCGTGTAGGCCAGGCCGAGGGTGACCAGCACGATGAACGAGACCGGCAGTCCGAGCCACCGTGCCTTGCGGCCCGTGGCCAGCAGCACAAGGTAGGCGAAGGCCATCGCCAGCGCGGCTGCGCAGGAGAACTCGTACATGTTCGCCCACGGCACGCGGTGCGCGGACAGGCCGCGGAAGAGCACCCCGGCGAAGTGCAGCGCGAAGCCGATCACGGTGGCCATCACGGCGAAGCGGCCGACGGCCTCGGCGCGCAGCGAGCCGCCCGCGACGGTGGGCTCCTCCGCCTCGTCCGCGGTGCGGGTCAGCACCGCGACGCCGGAGGCGCCGACCGACGCCGTCGCCTGCTCCGCGGCGCGCTGCGCCGGCACGGCCGCGCTCTGCTGTCCGACCGAGGAAGCCTTCGCGCCGATCCGGGAACGCGAGCCGAAGGCCCACTCGGCGCAGTACCCGAAGAACGCCGCCGCGTAGGCGACCAGGGCCAGCGCGATGAACAGGTTGCTGTAGTGCGCGAAGTTCTCGTTGATGCTCACGCGGATGCTCCAGTGCGCGGGGTGGACGTGCGCTGCTGTCTCGGAAGTTCAGCCGACGGCGCGTCGCCGACTGTGGACGTGTCGTCAGGTGCGGCTTCGTCGGACTTGGCTTCGTCGGACGCAGCGCCTTCGGGCACAGCGTCTTCGGAAACAACGTCCTCGGAAACAACGGTGAGCCGCCCGGCCAACGCCTCGGCGGTCTCGGTGACCTCAGCCGTCGGCGTCGCGCCCTCGGTGCGGGCCAGCCCCGCGACCTCGATCAGCCGGGTGCCGTCGGTCTGCTCGGTGACCCGGACCCAGATCCGGCGGCGCCGGATGCCCAGCGAGCCGAGCAGGCCGAGCACGGCCGCCACCGCGGATCCGAGCGCGATCGGCTGGCCGGGATCGTAGGCGATGTTGAACTGCGCCCACTGCTTGACCCCGTCGAAGGTGATCGAGCCGAGGCCGTTCGGCAGGGCCGCACTCTGGCCGACCGCCAGTTCCAGCGCGTTGCCGGCCGCCGGGTTCGTCTTGCTCTTGACATCCAACTGGGTCATCTTGCTCACGTCGAGCGTGTACACGCTCTGCGAGCCGCTGCCGTCCATGCCCAGGTCTCCGGCGTACGCGGCCAGGATCAGCTCCGGGTTCTGCGCCGCCGGGAACATCGAAGTGGGCATCGAGCCGGGCAACTGGACCGCCGTCGGCAGCAGCCAGCCCTGGAAGCCGAGTCCCCTGGGTTTGGCGTCGGGCACCTTGATCGCGCCGTTGGAGACGAAGTTCGCGTTCAGGCCGAGGAAGGTGACCGGTCCGTCGTACACGACCCGGCCAGTGCCGTCCCGCACCGTGACGACCGGAGCGTAGCCGTGACCCTCCAGGAAGACGTTGGTGCCGTTCACCGTGATCGGGCTGTTCACCCTGACGTCCACGTTCTGCGCAGGGCTGCTCGGCGTGGCCCGGTAAACGACGTACGCGTCGAAGCTGCGCGGCTGGCCGAACTGGTCACCGCTGTCCTGGTAGGTCGCGCTGAACTTGTTCAGCTTGATGCAGAAGGGCGGCAGATCCGCGGCGGACACTGCCTGACCCATCGTCAGCGTGTCGTACCCGGCGACCGTGTCGCAGAAGCCGGTGCCCTCGGTGACCAGCCGCGCGCCCTTGAAGCCGAAGAAATGGCCGATCGCGACCGCGACGAGGATGCCGATCAGCGCGAGGTGAAACAGCAGGTTCCCGGTTTCGCGCAGGTAGCCCTTCTCGGCGGAGACCCAGTTTCCGGCGGCGTCCGAACCCGTGGTGCTGCGGAAGCGTCGGCCCTTGAGCCGCTTGGCTGCCGCGGCCAGCGCCTCATCGGCAGGGGCAGTGGTGCGGAACGAGGCGTGCACCGGCAGCCGCTTGAGATTGCGCGGAGCTGCGGGCGGCGCACCGCGCATGGCCCGATAGTGCGCCGCCGAGCGCGGGAGGATACAGCCGATCAGCGAAACGAACAGCAGGCTGTAGATCGCGCCGAACCACACCGACTCGAAGACGTCGAACAGTTGCAGCCGGTCCAGGAACGGCGCCCAACCCGGGTGCGCCGAAAAGAACTGGAGCACCTTGTTCGGGTCGATCTCGCGCTGCGGCAGCAGCGAACCGGGGATGGCGGCGACCGAGAGCAGGAACAGCAGCGTCAGCGCGATCCGCATCGAGGTGAGTTGCCGCCACATCCAGCGCAGCAGTTCCGTTGCGCCGAGCCTGGGGACCGCGACGAACGAGTCGGCGCGCGGGGCGGTGGACATCCGACCAGCGTCGTGCATGTCCTCGAAGCCGGCCTCGTCGGCGACCGCCTCAGCGGTGACATCCGGCGCCGCGATATTGGGCACGGTGACATCAGACGCCGTGACGTCGAGCTCAGCAGCGCCGTCGGCTCCTGCCGGAGCTTGCGACCCAGCTGCGGCATCAGGCTCGGCCAGATCATCCGCCTGCTGCGTCACGTTCTCGCCCTGGTCCATCTCGCGTCGTCCCGTCCTCGCGCGCCCGGCCGTCACAACGGCAGGCTGAAGCCGGTGATCCACCCCTGCATCAGGTGGATCAGGTGATCCCACGCCCCGCTGACCATCGCCGCCCCCACGACGATGAGCATCCCGCCACCTGTGCGCGTTACCGCACCATAGTGCCGCTTGATCCAGCCGAAGGCGGTCATCGCCCTGCGGAACGCGATGGCGGTCACGATGAACGGTAGGCCGAGCCCGAGGCAGTACGCGGCCGACAAGAACGCACCGCGCCCCGCCGACGCCTGTGTCCAGGCCAGCGATTGCACTGCGGTGAGCGTCGGCCCCAGGCAAGGAGTCCACCCGACGCCGAACAGAACGCCGAGCAGCGGAGCGCCGACCAGTCCGACGGTCGGACGATAGTGCAGCCGGGCGTCGCGTTGCAGCCAGCCCGACCAACGCCCCGGGACGGCGCCCGCGAAGAACAATCCGAGCACGATGACCAGGCTGCCGAGGACCTGTTCCAGGATCCGCTGATGGCTGATCAGGTTCGCGCCCGCGTACCCGAAGGCCGCCCCCGCCGAGACGAACACGGCGGTGAAGCCCAGCACGAACAGCGCCGCGCCGAGGATCGTGCGCCCGCGCAGCACCCGAGGGCGCGTTACGACGCCGACCTCGCCAATCCCGCCAGCACCACCGGCGAGCGCGAGTGTGGCGCGGGCCTGCGTGTCCTGCGCGTCGACCGCTGACATGCCGGTGACATACGAGAGGTAGCCCGGTACCAGTGGCAGCACGCACGGCGACGCGAAGGAGACCGCGCCGGCGGCCAGCGCTACCGGCACGGCCAGCAGCAGCGACCCGCCGTTGATCACCGACACGACACCGGCAGTGGACACGTCAGCTCTCGCCCAACGCCTTGTCGAGCGCCTGCATCAGCTGCGGCTCGGTGACCTCGCCGATGATCCGGGCGGCCAGTTTGCCGTCGCGGTCCACGATGATGCTGCTCGGGATGTCGGTCGGCGGCACGATCGTCTTGAACTGGAGCAGCAGCGTCTCGTCCGGGTCCTGCAACGAGGGGTACGTGATGGAGTCCGAGCTCACGAAGGCCAGCGCGGCGGCGTTGTCGTCCCGGACGTTGATGCCGAGGAGCTGCACGCCCTTGGCCTGGTACTTCTGGTAGGTCTCCTCAAGCGCGGGAGCCTCGCGCCGACACGGCGAGCACCAGGACCCCCACACGTTCACCACGACGACCTTGCCACGGTAGTCGCTGAGCGACAGCTTCTTGCCGTCGAGCGTGGTACCGGACAGCACTGGCGCGGCAACCCGCTGCGCGGCCGCGTAGCTCGTGATGCCTGTGGTGGTCGTGCCGACATACCCGGTGTCGCCCGTGCCGCCGGTGCTGTTTGCGCATCCGCTCAGCAGCGCGGCACCCGCGAACGCCGCTCCGACCAGAGCCGACGCGTTTGCGACGGCGCTGCGGCGGGAACGGGATCGACCCACGGGTAGGACCATGCGAAGAGTCTCGCACGGTGGTATTCGGGCGCAGTCACGGGGGGTATTCGGTCCAAACCGGCGGCGTTCACGCTCCGCCGGGGCTCAGCCGACCCCCATGACGCCGCGTCACGCCCCGGCGACGAACTTCTTCGTGCTCTTCACCGGCAGCAGATCCTTGGCCGGCTCGTGGTACTCGATGCCGACCAACTGCACGCCGACATAGTGGAACGAGGTCACCGAGGCCAGCGTGCACTGGCGCTTTCGCGGGTCGTGCCACAGGCGCCGGTGCTCGGCAGCGAGCCTGGTCACCCAGATCGGCAACTGGTGGCTGACGCACACCGCCTCGTGGCCGACCGCCTTGTCCCGCGCGGCTTCGAGCGCGGCGCGCATCCGCGAGACCTGCTCGACGTACGGCTCGCCCCAGGACGGCGTGAACGGGTTGTACAGCTTCGGCCACACCGAGGGCTGCTTGAGCACGCCGTCGCCCACACTGAAGCGCTTGCCCTGGAACTCGTTGGCCGCCTCGATGAGCCGCCCGTCGGTGCCGATCTCCAGTCCCAGCCGGGTCGCGATCGGCGTCGCGGTCTCCTGGGCACGGTCCAACGGGGAGGCGACCACCGCGACGATGTCGCGGTCGACGAAGAACTCGGCGCCGCGCTCAGCCATCTTGCGGCCGAGTTCGGAGAGGTGGAAGTCGGGCAACCTGCCGTAGAGGATCCCGGTCGGGTTGTACACCTCACCGTGGCGCATGAGGTGAACCGTGGTCTTCACACCGGGATCGATCTGCGTCATGCCGCGCATCTTATGTGAGGCACGCAAACGGTTGGTTACGCGGTCGCACCCGCAACCCTTCAACGCCCAACGCATGCGGCGCCGTGTTACGCACCCACCACGCCACGATCCTGCCGCACCTCCGTCACGCTCTCGCCGACTCCCGCCGCGTTACGCACCCACAGCGGCAGCGGCACGCGCCGCCAACGGCAACGCCGCCGCGATCCGCTCGACCGCACCCGCGTCGTGCGCGGCCGATACGAACCAGGCCTCGAACGCACTCGGCGGCAGGTACACGCCCTGAGCCAGCATCGCGTGGAAGAACGCTTTGAACTGCTCAGTGTCCTGCCGCTTCGCCGCCGCATAGTCCGTCACAGGCTCATCGGCGAAGAAGACGGAGAACATCGTCCCCGCGAACTGCACCCGGTGCGCCACGCCTTCCTTAGCCAGCGCCTCCGACGCCAAATCGGCAACCATCCGCGCCGTCTCGTCCAGCCCCCGATACACCTCCGGCGTGCAATGACGCAGCGTCGCCAGCCCGGTCGCAGTCGCCACCGGATTTCCGGACAGCGTCCCGGCCTGATACACCGGCCCAGCAGGCGCGAGGCGCGCCATCACCTCGGCCCGGCCGCCGAATGCCGCCGTCGGGAAACCGCCGCCCATCACCTTGCCGAAGGTCATCAGGTCGGGCACGACCCCGTCGATCCCGAACCAACCGGCGCGCGACGAGCGGAATCCGGTCATCACCTCATCGGAGATATACAGCGCTCCGTGTGCATGACACAGCTCGCGCAGCCCCGCGTTGAAACCCACAACCGGCGGCACGACGCCCATATTGCCTGCGGCCGCCTCAGTGATCACGCACGCAATCTGCTCGCCGTACTCGGCGAACGCGGCGCGCACCGCCTCGATGTCGTTGTACGGCAGGACGATCGTGTCCCCCGCCTGAGCACCCGTCACGCCGGGCGTGTCCGGCAGCCCGAGCGTCGCGACCCCCGACCCGGCCGCGGCGAGCAGCGAATCCACGTGCCCGTGATAGCAGCCTGCGAACTTGACCACCTTTGCGCGGCCGGTGAAGCCGCGCGCGAGCCGGATCGCCGACATGGTCGCCTCGGTCCCCGAGGAGACCAGCCGCAACTGCTCGACCGGCTCGATCCGCGCCACGATCTCCTCGGCCAGCGCGACCTCGCCCTCGCTGGGCGTCCCGAACGAAGTACCACGAACGAGCGCCGCCGACGTCGCCTCGATCACCGCCGGATGCGCATGCCCGAGAATCAGCGGCCCCCACGAGCAGACCAGATCGACGTATGAACGCCCGTCGGCATCGGTAAGATAAGCGCCCTTTCCGGACACCATGAACCGAGGCGTCCCCCCGACCCCGCGAAACGCCCGCACCGGCGAGTTCACCCCGCCCGGCGTCACAACCTGCGCGCGGTCGAACAGCTTCTGGGACTCGGGAGCTTCGTAGTCGTAGGTCACCGCACCATCCTCGCACCGGCGCCCAACCACGACCCACCACGCCCCCACCGCCCGCTACCCTCCCCGCCTCCCCCCCCATCTCCTCCGTGCAACCTCGGCCCGGTTGGCCGCAGCGAGCCCGGCCAGATCGAGGTCAAAAAGTTCCCGCAGCGCAACCGCATAGGAGGTTAGGAAGTGCCGCCAGGATCGGACGCCAACTGCTTGCCCCATCCCCTGCCACCGCACCGCCTGTCACACATCACCACACATGACCACGCGTCACCACGCGTCGCGCACCACCACACAACTCACGCATCACCAAAACTCACACACCCACCACAGCTCACGCGTCCACATGGAACCGATTCTGCGCAGACTCCAACGACTCGGTCACCAACGCCTCGACCGCGTCAGCAGCCCGGTCCACGTGAAACGCCAGATCCTTGTTCTCCACCGCGGAGAACGGCTTGAGCACGAAGTCCGCCGGATCCTGCCGCCCCGGCGGACGGCCAATCCCGAATCGCACCCGCAGATATTCACGAGTGCCAATCGACTTCGTGATCGAGCGCAACCCGTTGTGCCCGTTGTCCCCGCCGCCGCGCTTGAGCCGCAGCGTCCCGAACGGCAGATCCAGCTCGTCGTGCACCACCACGATCCGTTCCACCGGCACCTTGAAGAAGTCACGCAGCGAAGCAGTCGGCCCACCAGACAGGTTCATGAACGACTTCGGCTTGGCGAGCACCACCCGGACTCCGGCGATCCGGCCCTCGACCAAGTCCGCAGCGCCCTTATGCGCCTTGAACCGGCCGCCCATCCGCTCGACGAGCAGATCAGCCACCATGAACCCTGCGTTGTGCCGAGTCGCCGCATAGCCCGGCCCCGGATTGCCCAAGCCGACCACCAGCCACGGCACATTGCGTGCATTACCTGCATTACCAGCGCTGCCCACGCCACCCGCACTGCCCGTCGCCATCATCCCGACCCGCATCCTTCGCTCAGCAGCTCGCCGACGCCGTACGGCGCCTTACACAGCGGTGCCGCACCCCGGCCAACCAGGATGCGGCACACACCAGTACTCGACTACTACCTCGCCTATTGCGATACCCGACTGCGTCGACTAAGCGAGCACGGCTTCCACCGCTCCGACGCTCCGACGCTCCGACGCTCCGACGCTCCGACGCTCCGACGCTCCGACGCTCCGACGCTCCGACGCTCCGACGCTCCGACGCTCCGACGCTCCGACGCTCCGACGCTCCGACGCTCCGAC
>NZ_DASYZI010000389.1:0-4569 GCF_035946395.1 Actinocrinis sp. | reverse complement strand
TCGCGCCCGGAGTGCGAAGACGAATGCGCTCCGTGCGAAGGAGAAGGCGGAAGGCTTCGCTGAGGTCGGGAGCATCTCGGACCGTGAATTGATGTTACTCGGTGTGGCGCTCTATTGGGCCGAAGGAACGAAGGACAAGCCGTATTGCCGCAGAGAGCACATCAGGTTCATCAACAGTGACCCTGGGATGATCCGCCTATTCTTGCGGTGGCTCGACTTGGTGGGAATCGATCATGCGCGACGCCGTTATCGAGTCTCCATCCATGAGAGCGCAGATGTGGCGGCGGCTGAAGCGTACTGGCGATCTGTGGTCGGCCTACCCCGCGTCGAGTTCGGCTTGGCCACGTTGAAGCGGCACAACCCGAAGACCGTTCGAAAACAGATCGGTGACGACTATCACGGTTGCCTCACTGTGACAGTGCTCCAGCCGAGCAGCCTGTATCGCAAAGTCGACGGCTGGTGGCGCGGAATCCTGGCAGCGCGTGGTGCGGGAGGTATGCCAGACTAGGGCAGAGTCCTTCATCAATGAGGACTCGAACCATCCCGGGTCGTCTAAGGGCAGGACAATCGGTTTTGGTCCGATTAATGGGGGTTCGAATCCTCCCCCGGGAGCCCTTCGTCAGGTTCGAATCCTCGCCGATGGCGTGAGTCGGTGGATGATCAGCCGGTAGGCTCGGTGTCTGTCCAGCACTCGATGCCGAGGAGACCGGAGTGTCTGTGCCGACTGCTTCCGCTGCCGTCCGCCCTGCGGCCGTTCTGATTCTCGCGGCAGGCGAGGGGAAGCGGATGAAGTCCGCGACCCCGAAGGTCCTGCACACGCTGTGCGGGCGGTCGATGCTGGGGCATGTGGTCGCCGCAGCGCGGGAGCTCTCGCCGGAGCGGCTCGTAGTGGTCGTCGGGCACGGACGGGAACAGGTGTCCGCGCATCTGACGGCGATCGACGGCTCGGCGCGGCCGGTGGTGCAGGAGGTCCAGCACGGGACCGGGCATGCCGTGCGGATCGCGATGGAGGCACTGGGAGCGGACGGGGCGCTCGACGGGACCGTCGTTGTCACCTACGGCGACACGCCGCTGCTGACCGCCGGAACGTTGGACGCCTTGGTGACGGTGCATCAAGGGGCCGGGAACGCGGTGACCGTGCTGACCGCCAATGTGCCCGATCCCACCGGATATGGCCGGATCGTGCGCGAGGGCGGCGCGGTGGCGGAGATCGTCGAGCAGAAGGACGCCTCGCCGGAGCAGGCGATGATCCGGGAGATCAACTCGGGTGTGTACGCCTTCGACGCGAAGCTGCTCGTGGAAGGGCTTTCCCGGCTGACCACGGCGAACGCGCAGGGTGAGGAGTACCTGACCGACGTGCTTGGCATCCTCGGTGCAGATGGGCACCGGGTCGGGGCGCTCACGGTCGCGGACCACCACGAGATCCTCGGGGCGAACGACCGGGCACAGCTGGCCGAGTTGCGGCGGGTCTTCAACGCGCGGCTGACCGGACACTGGATGCGCGAGGGCGTCACCATCGTCGATCCCGCGACGACGTGGATCGACGTGCAGGTGGAGCTGGAGCCGGACGTCGTCGTGTACCCGAACACGCAGTTGTGCGGTGAGACGAGGATCAGCGCCGGGGCGGAGGTCGGGCCGAACTGTACGTTGACGCGGACCGTGGTCGGCGCCGGGGCACGGGTGACCAACGCCACCACCGACGGCGCGGAGATCGGGGAGGACGCCAGTGTCGGGCCGTACACGTACCTGCGGCCGGGGACTCGCTTGGAGCGCAGGGCGAAGGCGGGCGGCTTCGTCGAGATGAAGAACGCGGTGATCGGCGAGGGATCGAAGGTGCCGCATCTGTCGTACGTCGGAGACGCGTCGATCGGTGCGGGCTGCAACATCGGCGCCGGGACGATCACGGCCAACTACGACGGAGTGAAGAAGCACCGCACGGAGATCGGCGATCACGTTTTCGTCGGTACGAACACCGTCCTGATCGCCCCGGCGAAGCTGGCCGATGGGACGTATGTGGCCGCTGGTTCGGCCATCGTCCAAGAAGTGCCGGCCGGGGCGCTGGCGGTGGCGCGCGGACGGCAGCGCAACATCCCCGGGTGGGTCGGGCTCAGGCGCCCCGGCACGAAGGCGGCCGAGGCAGCGCTCGCGGCCGGCCGTAGTGCGCAGGTGCCGGAGCAAGTAAACACTGGGGGACCCTTAGGTGAACATGCGGACGATAGCAGTGGTTCTTCTGAGACCATAGGATGAGAGACGAGGCTCGGCCTAGCTGGACGGCCGGGATGAATCGTTTGGAACCCGGCATATGGGCTCCGCTCGACCGTCTGGTCGACCGGGCTTTGCGCCGCCGGGCGCAGCCGGAGCGGACCGTGGCAGCGACCCGTGGGGAGAGCGTGTAGTGACCGGGATCATGGCGACCGGCCAGAAGAAACTGATGCTGTTCTCCGGCCGTGCCCATCCTGAGCTGGCCCGGCAGGTCGCCCGGGAACTGGACGTCGAGTTGGCGCCGACGCGGGCCTTCGACTTCGCCAACGGCGAGATCTACGTGCGCTTCGAGGAGTCGGTGCGCGGCTGCGACGCCTTCGTGTTGCAGAGCCACACGGCGCCGATCAATCAGTGGATCATGGAGCAGCTGATCATGGTGGACGCGCTCAAGCGCGCCTCCGCCAAGCGGATCACCGTGATAACGCCGTTCTATGGCTACGCCCGGCAGGACAAGAAGCACCTGGGCCGTGAGCCGATCTCGGCTCGGCTGATGGCCGACCTGTTCAAGCAGGCCGGGGCGGACCGGCTGATGGCGATCGACCTGCACACCGACCAGATCCAGGGTTACTTCGACGGCCCGGTGGACCATCTGTGGGCGATGCCGCTGCTGATCAGGTACATCAGGGAGAACACCGACCTGTCCCGGCTGACCATCGTCTCCCCGGACGTCGGCCGGGTGAAGGTCGCGGACAAGTGGAGTGACCGGCTCGGCGCGCCGATCGCGATCGTGCACAAGCGACGGGACATCAACGTCGCCAACCAGGTCTCGGTGCACGAGATCGTCGGAGACATCGGGGGGCGGGTCTGCGTCCTGGTGGACGACATGATCGACACCGCCGGCACGATCTGCGCGGCGGCGGAGGCGCTGTATGAGAACGGCGCCGCCGAGGTGATCGTCGTATCGACGCACGCGGTCTTCTCCGGCCCGGCGATCGACCGGTTGAAGAACTCCCGGGTCAGTCAGGTGATCGTCACGGACACGCTGCCGCTGACGCAGGGGCAGCGCTTCGACAAGCTGACGGTCCTCTCGGTGGCGCCGATCGTGGCTCGGGCGATTTCGGAAGTGTTCGAGGACGGGTCGGTGACCTCGATGTTCGAGGGCGATGACTGATCGTGCGGCGCGATGACTGATCGCGGGGCGATGAGCGATCGCGATCGGTAGTCGTGAATTGTGGATCGACGGTAGTTAGCGACCGTGATCCCTCCCGAGGATGAGCATTGTGAATGGTGCTTGCTGCCCGAGGGTGAGCATCGTGAACGGCGGCTGGCTGTCCCGAGGGCTAGCGAGCCTGTGAGCTTGGTGCGGTCCGGAGGCTGTGGTCCGGAGGCCTGGGGCGGCTCGGCTAAGCTTTGTGCGTTGCCCGGCGAGGGAGGGGCCGCCCATCGGCCCACTCCGTGATCGACGTGCCGATCGAGGTATCGGGTGGGACTGGGTCCCGCTTCGGTGTCGAGATTCGCCAGATCGCCCAGGCAGTCCGATACCGAGGAGGAGATCCGGATGGCTGAAGTCCGCATAAGCGCCGAACCGCGTAATGCTTTCGGCAAGGGGGCCGCGCGTCAGCTGCGGCGCGACGGCAAGGTCCCGGCCGTGCTCTACGGGCACAAGGAAGAGCCGATCCACCTGGCGCTGCCGGAGCACGACCTGTTCATGGCGCTCAAGCACCCAAACGTGTTGCTGAACTTGGACCTCGGCGACCGGCACCAGCTGGCGTTGCCGAAGGCCGTGCAGAAGGACCCGGTGCGCCGCACCCTTGAGCACGTCGACCTGCTGCTGGTGCGCCGCGGCGAGAAGGTGACCGTCGAGGTGCCGGTGGTCACGACCGGCGAGATCGCCCCGGGTGGTCTGCTTGAGCACACGCTCAACGCGCTGTCCGTCGAGGCTGAGGCGACGCACATCCCGAACTCCATCGAGGTCTCCATCGAGGGCCTTGAGGTCGGCGTGCAGGTTCTGGCCAAGGAGATCGCGCTGCCTCGCGGCGTGACGTTGTCCACCGACCCGGAGCACGTCGTGGTGCACGTGATGGCCGCGCCGACGGCTGCCGAAATGGCAGGCGAGACCGGCGAGTCCGAAGCCGGCGAGGGTGCGGGCAGGGCTGCGGAGCCGGAGAGCTCCGAAGAGGGCTGACCAAGCGCCTGCGGGCTGTGGTCAAGTGACCGGAGCCATGCTTGCCTGGTCGGAGCGTCGGAGCGTCGGAGCGTCGGAGCGTCGGAGCGTCGGAGCGTCGGAGCGTCGGAGCGTCGGAGCGTCGGAGCGTCGGAGCGTCGGAGCGTCGGAGCGGTGGAAGACGTGCTCGCGTGGTCGACGCA
>NZ_DASYZI010000388.1:0-44655 GCF_035946395.1 Actinocrinis sp. | reverse complement strand
ACGATGCTGCTCGCGGTGATCGCCACGACCGGCCGCATCGTCATCCCGATCGCGGTGCAGCAGGCCGTGGACAACGGCTTCGACGCGCCGGGCGGTGTGGACGTCGGCGAGGTACGCGTCATGGCGCTGCTCGCCGCCCTCGCCGTCGCGGTCACCGCGCTGGCCGCCACCGTGATGAACCGGCGGCTCTACCAGGCCAGCGAGTCCGGCCTGGCCACCCTGCGGATCAAGGCGTTCCGGCACGTGCACGAACTGTCCGTGCTGCACCAGCAGGCCGAGCAGCGTGGCGCGCTGGTCTCCAGGGTCACCTCCGACGTGGACACCATCACCAACTTCATCCAGGAGGGCGGCCTGACCCTGTTCGTCAGCGTCGCCCAGATGTTCCTGGCCACCGTCGTCATGGCGGCCTACTCCTGGCAGCTGACCGTGCTGGTCTGGCTCTGCTTCCTGCCGCTGTTCGCCACGATGCGCCTGATGCAGCGACGCACCGGCGAACGCTTCGGCGTGGTCCGCCGCTCGATCGGCCAGATGCTCGGCGCCGTCAGCGAGTCGCTGGTAGGCGCGCCGGTGGTGCGCGCGTACGGAATCGAGGAGCGCACCGGCGCGCGGATCAACGAGGCCGTGGAGGCCACGCGTGCGGCGCAGGTGCACGCGCAGACCATCGTCGTCACCACCTTCAGCGCCGGAGAGATCGCCGCCGGGCTGGCCAACGCGGGCGTCGTGGTCGTAGGCGTCATGCTCGGCGTCGGCGGGCACGTCACCGCCGGGCGGCTGGTCGCGATGCTGTTCCTCGTCTCGCTGTTCATCACCCCGGTGCAATGGGGCGTCGAGGTCCTCAACGAGGCGCAGAACGCCATCTCGGGCTGGCGCCGGGTGATCGGCCTGCTTGAGACCGAACCCGACGTGCCCGACCCCGGCGCGCGCGGCACCGCTTCGGACGGCACCACTTCGGACCGCACAGTCTCGGGCAGCACAGTCTCGCGCAGCACCGTTTCAGGCAGCACTGCTCCGCCCGGCACCGTTTCGGGCGGCCCTGGCTCGACCGGCACCGCTGAAGCGCTGCCCGCCGGCCCGGTCGGCATCGAGTTCGAATCCGTCGGCTTCGCCTACCCGACCGGTCCGCCGGTGCTGCGTGACGTCAATGTGATGATTTCGGCGAGAGCTCGCATCGCGGTGGTCGGCGAGACCGGATCGGGCAAGACCACCTTCGCCAAGCTGCTGACCCGGCTGATGGACCCGCTCGACGGCCGGGTGCTGGTCAACGGCGTCGACCTGCGCCGCATCGCGTTCACCGAGCTGCGCCGCCGCGTGGTGATGGTCCCTCAGGACGGCTTCCTGTTCGACGGCACGATCGCCGACAACGTGCGTTACGGCGCCCCCGAGGCCGACGAGACCGACGTCGTCCGAGCCTTCGACCGGCTCGGCCTCGGCGACTGGCTCGCCGGTCTGCCGGATGGCGCAGCGACCCGCGTCGGCCAGCGCGGCGAGTCGCTGTCGGCGGGGGAGCGGCAACTCGTCGCGCTTGCCCGCGCGTACATCGCGGACCCGGATCTGCTGCTGCTCGACGAAGCGACCTCGGCCGTCGACCCGGCGACCGAACTGCGGATCCAGCGCGCCCTGGACGAGCTGACACGCGGCCGCACGACCGTGGCGATCGCGCACCGCCTCTCGACCGCGCAGGCGGCGGACGAGGTGCTGGTCTTCGATGCCGGCCGGCTGGTCGAATCCGGGCCGCATCACGAACTGGTGGCACGTGGCGGCGTCTACGCGCGGCTGCACGCCTCCTGGACCCGGAATCAGGCCACTGTGTGATCAGGCAACTGTGTAGTCCTTGAAGACGAGGTACGTGGTCCAGAGCAGCAACGTGCTGCTCAGCGCGAGAACTGCCGCCCACTGCCGGCGGCGGCGCGTGACCAGCGCGGCCGCCATCAGGCACGGGAACAGCGCACCGAGATACCTCGGCAGTGAGGTGAAGTCCTTCGAACCGACCGCCAACAGCAGGGACGGGACCGTCCACGCCGCGTACGAGATCGGCAGCCGCCGCAGCAGCGTCGGCAGCAGCGCCACGAAGCAGACGATCAGTATGACCGCCATCGTCGCCACTTCGTGGCCGTGGTGACGGGGATCGTGGCGCCAGACGTGCCGCAGGATGCCGAGCGGGTTGCCCATGATCCCGCCGCGGTCCAACTTCGCGGTCTGCTGCGTGTACGGCAGCAGCCAGCTGCCATACCGCACGCGCGAGTACGCCAGGAACGTCGCCAGTCCGGCTGCCGGCGCCGCCGCAGCGACCGCTGCCCTCGCCACGGCGGATCTGCTCCAGTCGGCGCGGCGCGCATCGCGCAGCCCTTCGACCGCGCCGGGGACGGCGAGCAGCACGCCGATCGGTCGCGCCATCCCGCTGAGGAAGCCCAGCGCGGCCGCCGTCCACGTTCGCGACGCCGTGAGACGGCTGGTCTGTCCGGGAGAGCTGCCGCGCAGCGCCAGGAAGTAGCCCACCGCCAGCGCCCCGGCCAGCGGCTCGGTGTAGCCCATGACGAGCGCGAACGCCCCCGGCGCGAGCTGCGTCAGCCATGCGGCCCGCCGCGCGGCGCCGTGGTCGCCGGTCTCGCGCACGACCGCGCGGTGCACGAGCGCGCCGAACAAGAGCGCGAACATCCAGCAGAACGCGAACAAGGCGATGCTCGTCGGCAGCCGGGTGATCGTGGCGAGCCCCGCCGCGCCGAGCGAAGTCGCCGGGAAGAAGTGGATCAGGATGCCGGGACGGTCGTATCCCTGCTTCGCGATGAGCAGGTACCACTCGGTGTCCCACATGAACAGCTTGCCGAGTGGATGCGCCCGGTCTAGATACCACGACATGCCGCCGACCAGCACCCGCGCCGCGAGCCACGCCGGAAGCGTCGCCCACAGCCCCTCGCGCAGCCAGGCCCAGCGGGTGGTGCCCGGTACTGGAAGCCGTTCGTCCTCGGTAGTGGTGGCTCTCTCGCCGGCAGCTAGTGTCAAGGGATGTAGATTCCGATGAAGGACTGGTACGCGAAGTAGGCGCACAGCGCGGTGCACAGCCCGACCACCCACGCCCACCGCCGCCAGTCCCGTGTCATCAGCGCTGCCACCAGCAACAGCGGCAGGATACCGGCCGAGTAGCGCGCGAAGGACGAGAAGTGCGGAGCCGTGATGGCCGCGAGCAGGCTGATCGCGGCCCACACTGTGTACGAGACCGGCAGCCTACGTACGGACGCCCCGAGCAGCCCTATCGACGTGACCACCAGCACCAGTGTGAACGCACCGGCTCCGTTGCCGACCTGGTTGACCGAGTCGAGCGCCGAGGTGAGCGGGTTCCCGGCGTAGGTGCCGCGCAGGCCCTCCAGCTTCTGGATCGTGTACGGCAGCGTGTAGTTGCCGTACACGTGGTGGCTCCACAGCAGATAGATCCCGGTGCCCATCGGGGGCGAGATCGCGACCAGGACCCTGGCGGCCAGGTGCCGCTTCGGATCGCGCCACTGCCGCAGGACCTCGATCCCGCCCGCGGCCGCGAGCAGCAGGCCGGTCGGCCGCACCAGCCCCGAGCCGAGCCCGGCCAGGAATCCGGCCGCGTGCCACAGCCACACCTGCCGGTTCGAGCCCTGATTCATCGAGCCCTGGTCCGCCGGATTCGAGCCCTTGGCCCGGCGCGCGGACTGCCGGATCGCGATCAGGTACGCCGCGGCGAACACCCCCGCGAGTGCCTCGGTGTACCCCATGACGAGCACGAACGCGCCCGGCGCGAGCTGGCTCAGCCACGCGGCGCGCCGAGCGGTGACGGCGTCCCCGCCGACCGCCAGCGCCAGCCGGTACATCAGCATGCCGAACAGCAGCGCGCCGGCCCAGGCGACGACCAGGACCGCCGTCAGCGCACCGATGCCGGTCGCCGCCACCGCGCGCGTCGTCAGCGGCATCAGCGGCCAGAAGCGCACCCCGTCGCTCGCCACACCGTGGTAGCCGTACTGGGCGATGCCCGCGTACCAGGCGGTGTCCCAGGTGTACAGCTGGTTGAACATGTGGAAGATCTGGGGGCCGTTGGGCATCTGCGCGGAGTATTTGGGCGTCACGCGTTGGGCGAGATCCTGGACGGCGATGATGACGATGTGCGCGACGACCCACGCCGCCAGCGCGGCCCGGAACGCCGAGCCCCAGACGGAGTACGGAGCGTCGGCAGCCGCCTCGGCGCTCATATCCGAGGACTGCGTCAGGGGTGCCGACGACGCGTCCGCGGTGTGGTCGTCCGCGTGGTCGTCCGCTCCGTGGTTGTCCGCTTCGGCCTGCGGCTGGACGGACGGCGCCGCTTCGGCGAAGCGCTCGTCACCTACGAGTTCCGGCACGGCTAGAACTGCTCTCGGTCTCGGGGAGGGTGCGGTATCCCGGAAAAGGTATCGGCCGCGAGACAATGGCGCCATGATCGACGAACCGTCCCCGTCCTCGGCGAACCCCCGACCTTCGGCGCGGTCTTCGGCGCAGACGCCGCCGGGGCTCGACCCGAAGATCGCCGCGCGGCTCAAGCGTGGACCCGACGGCCTGGTACCCGCCGTCGCCCAGCAGCACGACACGGGCGAAGTGCTGATGCTGGCGTGGATGGACGACGAGGCGCTGCACCGCACCCTCACCACCGGCCGCGCCACGTACTGGTCGCGCTCGCGCAAGGAGTACTGGGTGAAGGGCGAGACCTCCGGGCACGTCCAGCGGGTCGTCTCGGTCGCCCTCGACTGCGACGGCGACACGGTGCTGCTCGCCGTCGACCAGACCGGCCCGGCCTGCCACACCGGCACCCGCACCTGCTTCGACGACGACGTGCTGCTCTGAACCTTTCACGACTTGCGCGCCGCCGACGAAAACCGCCGGCGAACGCGGTGATGAAAGCTTCGCGACTGATGGCAGGATGGCGCGCATGACGACAGGCGAGACGATCCCGGATCTCGACACCTTCCGCGCCCTGACGGCCGGCCGGCGGGTCATTCCGGTGACCCGGCGATACCTGGCCGACGGCGAGACCCCGATCGGCCTGTACCGCAAGCTCGCCGACGACCGTCCCGGCACCTTCCTGCTCGAATCGGCCGAGCAGGGCGTCTGGTCGCGTTACTCCTTCGTCGGCGTGCGCAGCGAACTCGCGCTCAGCGAACTGGACGGCGCCGCGCACTGGATCGGCGACCCGCCGGTCGGCATCGCGCGCGAGGGCGCGCCGCTCGACGTGCTCGCCGCCGCACTGGAGGCCCTGCGCACGCCGCACGACGCGAGCCGGGCCGACCTGCCGCCGCTGACCGGCGGTTTCGTCGGCTACCTCGGCTACGACACGGTCCGCCGCCTCGAACGGATCGGCGACCACGCCAAGGACGACCTCGGCCTGCCCGAACTCACCCTGCTGCTGGCCAGCGACCTCGCCGTGCTCGACCACGGCGACGGCTCGGTGACGTTGATCGCCAACGCGATGAACCACAACGGAACCCCCGACGGCGTGGACGGCGCCTACCACCGCGCCGTCGCGCGGCTCGACGCGATGACCGCCGACCTGGCCCGGCCGGTCGACCAGCGGCCCGCGACCATCGCCCCGCCGCACTCCGCCGCCGCGACACCCGTCTTCACCGGCAACCGCACCAGTGAGGACTACCGGGCCGCGGTCGAGTCCGCCAAGGAGGAGATCCGCGCCGGCGAGGCGTTCCAGATCGTGCTCTCGCAGCGCTTCGAGGCGCCGACCCGGGCCACCGCTCTGGACGTCTACCGGGTGCTGCGCGCGACGAATCCGAGCCCGTACATGTACCTGTTCCGCTTCCCCGGCGTCGGCGCCGCGGCGGGCTTCGACGTCGTCGGCTCCTCGCCCGAGGCGCTGGTCAAGGTCACCGACGGCGAGGCGATGCTGCATCCGATCGCGGGCACCCGCCCGCGCGGCGTCACCCTGGAGAAGGACGCCGCGCTCGCCACCGAACTGCTGGCCGACCCGAAGGAGCGCGCCGAGCATCTGATGCTCGTGGACCTCGGCCGCAACGACCTCGGCCGGGTCAGCGCGCCGGGCACGGTCGAGGTCGTCGACTTCATGTCGGTGGAGCGCTACAGCCACGTGATGCACATCGTGTCCACGGTCGTCGGCCGGGTGGCTCCCGGCCGCACCGCCCTGGACGTCCTGCTGGCCGCCTTCCCGGCCGGAACCCTCTCCGGCGCGCCGAAGCCCCGGGCCATGCAGATCATCGACGAGCTCGAACCGACCCGCCGCGGTCTGTACGGCGGCTGCGTCGGATACTTCGACTTCGCCGGAAACGCCGACACCGCCATCGCGATCCGCACCGCGCTGCTGCGCGACGGCACCGCGTACGTGCAGGCCGGCGCGGGCATCGTGGCCGACTCCGACCCGGCCGCCGAGGACGCCGAGTGCCGAAACAAGGCCATGGCCGTGCTCCGGGCGATCGCCGCCGCCGACACGCTCAAGCCGCTGTAGCCCGTCCGGGCCGTTGTACTTAGCCCGTCCGAGCGGAGTCCTAGTCCTGTTTGAGCTATGTGGCCGGGGTCGCGTCGCCTGTCGCGCACGCCCGCCGCGTTGTCGCACCGTGCACGGGCCCCAGTCCGAGCACGGCCCTCCGCCTTGCGAACGTGCGCCAAACGCCACGCCCTGATCCGGCCCACAGCTCAAATGCGCGCTGGGAGTGCATTGAAATCTTGCTCCGGCGGCCCGGTTTGCTCTGGTTCGCCAGCAAATATCGATCAGGATAAACCGGTATGAGTCGGGCGTATTTCCAAGATCTTCATCGGGCTCCTAGCCATCCGTACCGCTGTAGCCGTTCCCGCTGTGCGGCTACGGATCACCAGTCACCGCTCACCGCACCCCCGGCCCGTTTCCCGTCCACCCCCTTTGCGAAAATGTCCGCATGAGCGCGAAAGCCGGCACCCGAGAGAAGATCGCCGCCGCGCTGTTGGCCGCCGTCGGCGCCGCGCTGGTGCTTGCCTCCGACGGCCGCGGCTGGGCTTCTGCGGCCGTCACCACGCCGGTTCACCTGTCCGTACAGGCCACCGGCAGCAGCTTGACCCCGCTGCCCTACGCGCTCGGCCTGGCTGCGCTCGCCGGAGCCATTGCGCTGTTCGCAGTGCGCCGGATCGGCCGCTACCTGGTCGGCGCGGTGCTGCTCGGCGCGGGCTTCGGCACCGTCGCTGCGGTCGCCGCGAACCTCGGCCGGCTCGACGGCACGCAGCTGGCCAGGATCGCCGAACAGACACTCGGTGCGAGTGCCGCGCAACTCGGGCCGGTGGACAACACGGCCTGGCCGTACGTCACGATCGCAGGTGGCGTGCTGGTCGCGCTCGCCGGCGTGCTGACCCTCATGCGCGGCCGCTCGTGGTCGGGCCTGTCCAGCCGCTACGAGCGCCAAGCGGCTGCCCCCGCCGCGTCGGCCTCGTCCGCGGAGTCCGGATCGCCGGTCCCATCCGCCGCATCCACTGCGCCGACCGCCGAGCCGACCTCACGTGACCTGTGGGACGCCCTCAACCGCGGCACCGACCCCACTGCCTGACTCCGCCCACCGGTCCCCCGCTCCCGGAGCAGTCCCGCCGATCAGTCACAATGGACGGGCAAGCCGTCGCCGACTTCGAGGAGTCACCGAGCCCATGTCCGAGGCCACCGAGATCACGCAGGAAGCAGCCGCCGAGGCCGCGCCGGAGGCGCCGCGGAAAGGCCACTCCGTGCTCGCGCAGGCCGCCGGGGTGGGCCTGGCGATCCTCGGCTCGTCCACGGCCGGAAACGTCATGGCGGGTAACACCATGCCGCACGCCGACCACGGCCACTCGGTCGCCCGCTGGGTCGGCGTGACCCTCTCCATGACCGGGTTCCTCATCGGCGGCGTCCTGTTCCCGTTCTGGATGATCCCCGCCTCGATCATCGGCGGCGTCTTCCAGATCGCCGCGCTGATCGCGGTCCCGGCGCTCAACGCCGCCGGCTTCGGCCGCCCCGACGTATGGGGCGAGCTCAAGGCCGAGGCCGCGGCCCAGCGCGTGGCGGCCTGAATAACACTGCTGTCTGATCGCACGGCCCGACTGCTCCGCAGTCCGCCCGCACTGCGCTCTGACCTGCGGCAAACCTCTCGCCCGATCCGGGCTGCGGACCGTCCCCGGCCGCGGCCCGGATCGGCGCGCGTACCGGCACCTGAGTGGATCTTGGCGCCGAGCACCGCTCCGGTGCGGATAGCATGGCTGGGCAAGACGGCGCCGTGTGGCGCCCCGGCAGAGGGGACGGTACGTGGCGGTGGCGACACCGAATCGGAACGTGCTCGACGAGATCATCGTGGGCGTGCGCGCCGACCTGGCCGAGCGCCAGACCCAGATCCCCCTCGACGAGGTCAAGGCGAAGGCGCTGGCCCAGCCCTCGGCCCAGGACGGGGTGCGCGCGCTGCGCGGCGAGGGCGTGGCGGTCATCGCCGAGGTGAAGCGGTCCAGCCCCTCTAAGGGCGCGCTCGCCGCGATCGCCGACCCGGCCGCGCTGGCCGGGGACTACGAGCAGGGCGGCGCGAGCGTCATCAGCGTGCTGACCGAGGGGCGCCGTTTCGGCGGCTCGTTGCAGGACCTCAAGGAGGTGCGCGCCCGGGTGGACATCCCGGTGCTGCGCAAGGACTTCATCGTCACCAGCTACCAGCTGTGGGAGGCCCGCGCGCACGGCGCCGACCTCGTGCTGCTGATCGTCGCGGCCCTCGAACAGGACGCGCTGGTCTCGCTGATCGAGCGGGCCGAGTCGATCGGCCTGACCCCGCTGGTCGAGGTGCACGACGAGCAGGAGGTCTCCCGCGCCGTGGACGCGGGGGCCCGCATCATCGGCGTCAACGCCCGCAACCTCAAGACCCTCGAAGTGGACCGCAACACCTTCGCCCGCCTCGCACCGCTGATTCCCGACGACGTCGTACGCATCGCCGAATCCGGCGTGCGTGGCCCGCACGACCTGATCCAGTACGCCAACTCGGGGGCCGACGCGGTCCTCGTCGGCGAATCCCTGGTCACCGGCAAGGACCCGCGTGCCGCGGTCGCCGACCTGGTGGCGGCCGGTGCTCACCCGGCGATGCGGCGCGGACGACAGTAGGCGGCACGGTCGTGTACGACTCTCCGAAACCGATAGCGCCGGCGCGGCGGCGGCCGTGGTGGCGGCATGCCCCGGCGGGCCGTCGATGGCAGTCCGGGCGGTAACTCAGCCGCGGTCGTAACCCGGCCGCGCTGGCACACCGACCTCCGACCGCAGTGCGCGGCAGCCATAGGCCGTCCGCGCCACGCCTCCGACCCGCCCCCGCGATGACGCGATCACTATTTTCGTATTTCGGAGCGTTCCGATGACCGATGCAGTGCACTTCGGCGACGCCTTCTTCGCCGCCGCCTACGCCCAACCCTCCCCGCAGCCCGACGACGCCGGGCACTACGGCCGCCATGGTGGCCGATTCATGCCCGAAGCGCTGATGGCCGCGCTCGCCGAGCTGACCGAGGCGTACCAGAAATCGAAGAACGACCCGGCCTTCCACGCCGAGTTCTCCACCCTGCTGCGCACCTACGCCAACCGCCCCTCGCTGCTGACCGACGCCCGCCGCCTGTCCGAGGCCACGGCCGGACAGACCGGCGGCGCCCGCTTCCTGCTCAAGCGCGAGGACCTCAACCACACCGGCTCGCACAAGATCAACAACGTGCTCGGCCAGGCCCTGCTGACCAAGCGCATGGGCAAGCGCCGCGTCATCGCCGAGACCGGTGCCGGCCAGCACGGCGTGGCCACGGCCACCGCCGCCGCGCTGCTCGACCTCGAATGCGTGGTGTACATGGGTGAGGAGGACACCCGGCGCCAGTCGCTCAACGTCGCCCGCATGCGCATGCTCGGCGCCGAGGTCGTCCCGGTCGCCATCGGCTCGCGCACCCTCAAGGACGCCATCAACGAGGCGATCCGCGACTGGGTGACCAACGTGGACCACACGCACTACCTGCTGGGTACCGCCGCCGGACCGCACCCGTTTCCGGCCATGGTGCGCGACTTCGTGCGCATCCTTGGCGCCGAGGCCCGGCAGCAGACCCTTGAGCTGACCGGCGCGCTGCCCGACGCCGTAGCCGCCTGCGTCGGCGGCGGCTCGAACGCGATCGGCGCGTTCCACGCCTTCGTACCCGACGAAAGCGTGCGCCTCTACGGTTTCGAAGCCGGCGGCTCAGGCATCGAATCAGGCCTGCACGCCGCCTCGATCACCGGCGGCGCGGTCGGCGTCCTGCACGGCGCGCGCACATACCTGCTCCAGGACGAGTACGGCCAGACGCTGCCCAGCCACTCCATCTCCGCAGGGCTCGACTATCCCGCCGTCGGCCCCGAGCACGCGTGGATGCACGACACCGGCCGAGCCGTGTACGAGGCTGTCACCGACGACGAGGCCATGCAGGCGTTCCAGTTGCTGTGCCGCACCGAGGGCATCATCCCGGCCATCGAATCGGCACACGCCGTCGCAGGGGCCGTACGCGTCGCCGCACGCCTGCGCGCCGAACTCGGCCGCGATCCCGTCATCCTGATCAACCTCTCCGGCCGCGGCGACAAGGACATGCACACCGCCGCTGCGTACTTCGGCTTCGCCAACAGTGGTAAGGAAGCCTGAGCTGACTATGAACACTGACACAAACACCGGTGCAAGCACGAGTACGAGCGCAAGCGCTGGCACCAGCACCAGCAAGCTCACCGAAGTCCTGGCCGCCGCCCAAGCCGAGAATCGCGCAGCCCTGATCGGGTACCTGCCCGCCGGCTATCCCTCCGTCGAAGGCGGGATCGCCGCCATCCGCGCCATGATCGAGGGCGGCGTCGACATCGTCGAGATCGGATTGCCGTACTCCGATCCGCAGATGGATGGGCCGGTCATCCAGCGCGCCGTCGAGCGGGCCCTCGAAGCGGGCACCAACACCCCCGACGTCCTGCACACCGTCGAGGCCATTGCGCAGACCGGCGCACCCACGCTCGTCATGACGTACTGGAATCCCATCGAGCGTTACGGCGTCGAACGTTTCGCCAAGGAATTCGCAGACGCGGGCGGCGCGGGCCTGATCACCCCCGACCTGATCCCCGAAGAGGCAGAGCCCTGGCTCGTCGCCTCCGACGCGCACGGGCTCGACCGGGTGTTCCTGGTCGCGCAGTCCTCCACCGACGAGCGCATCGCGCTGACCACGCGAACCTGCAAGGGCTTCGTCTACGCGGCGTCCCTGATGGGCGTGACCGGAACCCGTGACGCGGTCAACTCCGAAGCTCGCCACCTCGTCGAGCGCACCCGCGTGGCGAGCGCGGTGCCGGTCTGCGTCGGCCTGGGCGTCTCCAATGCGCAGCAGGCCGCCGAAGTCGCCGGTTTCGCCGATGGTGTGATCGTCGGCTCGGCGTTTGTCCGCCGCCTGCTCGAAGCCTCCAACGAGGCGGCGGGACTGGCCGCAGTGCGCGATCTCGCCGCACAACTCGCGGAAGGTGTCCGATCCGGGCGTTCGTGAGGTAACCTCACCGCGACTGGGAACGATACGACCGATGGCGGGCGGTCGGCGGATCAGCGGTCGCGTTGCGGACCCACGAGCGAAGACGGGATGGGAACCAGGGATGGCGGCGGAACGAGGCACGGTGGCCAAGAACGGCGGTGGCGCCGGACAAGGCGGCACGAGCAGCCGGAAGAGCGCCTCGCCCGAGGACGCACGCACGTCTGGGCCCGGGTCCGGGTCCAGGCTCGGACCTGCGCGAAAGGGCGCCTCGCCCGAGCCCGTGTCCGGCACGGGCTCCGGGTCGGGCTCCGGGTCCGCACTCGCGGCCGCCACCCCCTGGATCTCCCTGGTCGCCCGGCTCGCGCTGGGCGCCATGTGGCTGTACTACAGCCTGCCCAAGCTCGGCTCCCCGGAAGTCAACGCCGCCTCCGTGCGTAACTTCCAAATCCTGCCCACCGGCCTGGTCGACACGTTCGCCTACGCCCAGCCCTACGTCGAGCTGGCCCTCGGCCTGCTGATCATCGCGGGGCTGGGCACCCGGCTGGTCGCCGCGTTCTCCGCCGTGCTGCTGCTGGTCTACATCGGCGGCATCGCCTCGCTAGGCGCCCGCGGCATCCACATCAGCTGCGGCTGCGGCGGCGCCGGCAGCGAAGTCGCGGCCGGCCAGACTCGTTACACCCTCGACATCCTGCGCGACATCGCCTACCTCATCCCGGTCGCCTGGCTGCTGTGGAAGCCAGAGAGCAAGTACTCCGCCGACGGCGCCATCGTGCCCGAGCCCGTCGCGCCGCTCGCCATCCCCGCACCGCTCCGCTTCACCGCCAAGGGCGGCCCCGCGCGCCGCTGACAGTCGCGTCCAGAACCCGTCAGTGACGCTCGTTCAATACACCTTGTCTACACCTTGTCAAAGCACGGTGGCCCGGTTCCAATCCTGCTTGAACATCCGAGCCGCCGACTCCAGGTAGTCGCCGTACAGCACGACACCACCCAATGCGTCCTGGTGACGCACCGCGGTGTAGGCGAGGACGCCGTTGACGATGCCGTCGTCCGAAAAGCGTTCCCCGAGCACCGGCTCGCGCCGCTGTAGCTGCGCCAAGTCCAGCTCGTGGATCACCACGGCGGTCGGCAGTTCGGCGTCCAGCACGCGGAATTCGAGATTCTCGTGTACCGCCGCCGGGTCCACCCCGCCTTGCAGCAGCAGGCTGCGGTAAGTCTGGACGTAGGGCAGGTAGGTGGCTCGCTTGCCGTAGAAGATGAACCGGTAGCCGCGCCCGGCGGCGAGGTTGTCGACCATCGTGTAGTAGTAGTCGCCGGGCCGGCCCACGCCATCCTCGTCGATCTTGATGTCGGCGGGGGCGCTGCGGATCATGATCTTGGTGTGGATGGCGCACGACTCGATCGCCATGGCCTCCTCGTCGGAGATGAAACCGGCCGGGCCGAAGTTCTCCGGGTTGTCCAGCATCCCCTGCGCGATCCGCTCCACCTCGGTGAACAGCAGGCGGCTGACCCGCAGCACCAGGTCACGCTGGCGTCCGCTGTAGTTGTTCGCCTCGGCCAGCGCGCGCAGCACGTCGGCGCGCAGGTTCTGCCGGCCGCCCGAGTCGGTCTTGCGCGGGCGCTCGCCGAAGACGAGGTAATCCAGCGAGACGTTGAAAAACACGCAGATGCCGATCAGGGCGTCGAAACTGGGATTGATCCGTCCTGTGACGTAGTGCGACACGGTGGTCGGGCTGACGCCGAGCGCGGAGGCGAGTTTCTTGTGCGTCACAGTCGCCTTCGAGCGCTCCAGCAGGTTTCGCAGAACTTCCTGGAACTTCACTTCACGCTCGTCTGACACTACTTCGGTATCCTTTCGTCGCGCGGCTCGACCATGATTGGCAGCGCTCAGTTAGCTGAGATAGTTTCTCAAATAGTCATACGAGTTCTGCTGCTTGTCCAGTCGTCACCACCGGGTATAACGTCGAGCGAGGGCGAGCGTGTCGAGACGGTCCGGGTATGCGCCGAATTGCGGCGGTACCGGATTCCGGTGTCTGGAATCGCCTTCTTATTCACGGTATTCGTCAAACTCATGGAATCGGCCGCCCGGTGTGCCGTGCGGCGGCCGGATGAAGCAGGGCTCGATGTCGGTCCGCAGGGATGGCAAGCCGGGAGAGGGTGATCGTCGCGATGAGTATCAGGCTTCTGCTGCGCCGTCGTTCTGCCGAACACGTCACGACCGACGGCTCGGACACTGCGGGCCGGGCCGAGCGCCGCGCGAACGCGATCGACCACTACTCGCTCGTATTGCAGCTGGTGCAGGTGTTTCCGGTCGTGACCGGCGTCACCGTGGCTGTGGTGGCCACAGCGTGGGTCGCCCGCGCACTGGCCGGCGTGTTTCTGCTCGTCGGTTCCTTGTGGGCGATCCGGCTGGAGCGGTCCGCCAAGGACCGGGGCGCGCGCCGGGACGCGTCCGCCCGAGACCCTCAGGTGCGCGCAGTCGTGCTCGCGCAACCGACCGATGAGATCAGTATCCTCATCCAGGTGCGTTCGTCGGTGTCGCCGTCGGCGCCGGGTCGCCGCCGCAGGCGCCGACTCCTGCGACACGCGTCGCGTGCTGTGTCCGGGCCTCCCATCGTCACCGGGGCCGCGCGGCCCGGCGACGGCGAGGGACTGCGTCCTGGAGACCCGATTGCGACGGCCCGCGGGCTGCGGATACATCGAGAGAATCCCTCCGGTATCCGCAGCCCGTAGCACGCATAGACGTCGCGCAGGATAATCGCCGTGAAGCGACCAGGTTCGCGCGTTGTTCGATGATCAGTTGGTCACAAAATCCTCGGCGAGACCGAAATATGATTGCGGATTGTTGAGGATGAGTTCGCGGATGTCCTTCTCCTTATTGTACTCATTCATGAGGAACGGCTCGATCCGCGTATGGGCGTCCGGGCTCATGAAATACATGATGGATTTACGGCCGGTGATTCCGTGATTTCGCGCCAGATGGAACAGCGGTGGGATTTCGCCACCGGTCATTGCGGTCATCACACTGCCTGGCATGACGATGACCTCATCCTCCGGGAACTCCAGCGGCAGTTGCTCGCCGCGATCCTCGAAGACCGCCTCAAGCCCCTTGGCGCTCGCCCAGATGACGGTGAGGAAGACGGCGTCCTCGTGCGGCTGCTGTAGCAACTCCTCGTCCGTGGTCCGGCCGAAGTTGTTGATTTGCAGCACGGATGCGTTCTCGAACGGCAGCTCGTGCTGGTAGTCGTACCGATCGCGCAGCTCGGTGAGCAGGACACGGGTGATCTCGGCGGCGATGCGGCGGTAAGCCTCGGCGGCGGCGAGGAAGCCGGTGATCTCGTCGCTGTTCGGCGGAGTCTTGGGGCGCTGCGGCCAATACAGGAAGGAGTCGTTGAGGTCAGGGCGGTCTGGATCGCCGGCATGGGCGTAGGCGTGCGGGCGGTATCCGGTGCTGCGGTTGGGGACGCCGTATCTCAGTTTGGCGCCCGGTTCGAGCGCGAAGAAATCCGTCGCGGCCCGGTACAGAGTCGCCAGCCGCTGCGCGGCCGAGTGCTTCAAGCGGACGCGCGCAAATCCCTGGTCGAGAATCTGGGCGAGCACTGCGGTCGTCGAAGATCCAATATATTCCGAATGTGCGGTCATGGACCCGCATACTATTGAATTCGGCGCGACACGCCAACACGATCGTTACGATGATCGGACGAACCGGCGGAATGGCTCGTGCGCGCGTCAAAGCGACAACCTCGCTTCATTTCGCGCGATTATGTCCGCCATGGTGGATCAGAGCGGGCCGAAGCGTCCGACGCGGGGAAGCGCGACCCTGGACGGCATCGATCAAGAACCGGTCGGTCCGGCTGCGCAGACAGGAAGCCCGGTACAGAACGCTGCGCCCCGGAGCAAGAGAGTTGCGCAGCTACGACATGCGCAGCTTGCCGCGCAACGGCGTCGGCGGCAGTTCCTGATCGGCGGGGGAGTGCTGGCCGTGATCGCTGCGGTGGCGGGGATCGGCGTGCTGGTTCAGCAGAGCCGGGCTGGCGCGGATGCCGCACTCGGCAAGGGGCCGCTCGTCGTGCCGTCCGGGGCGGTGGGGTATGGGGACGCAGTGGGCGATGGGGGTGCGGCGATTCCGTACGGTGCGTCTCAGGCTGCGAAGGTCACGCTCACCGTGTACGAGGACTTCCGCTGCCCGTACTGCCTGAGAGCGGAGGCCACGTTCGAGAACACGTACAAGGCGTACGCGCAGGCGGGCAAGATCAAGGTGCAGTACCACCTGGTCGACCTGCTTGATCGCAATCTTGGCGGCACCGGGTCGATTCGTGCGGGCAACGCCGGGGCGTGCGCGCAGGATGCCGGGAAGTTCGAGGCGTATCACGACCTGCTGTACGCCAACCAGCCGGAGGAGACGAACGACGCCTACGGCTCCAACGCCGCCCTGATTGGTTTGGCCGCACAGGTCCCCGGCCTGGACACGGACACCTTCCGTTCATGCGTTGCTCGTGGCACGCACGGCTCGTGGGTTCGGCGGAACTATGACGCGCTGAACGCGCTGCTGAAGGGCTCGGTGTCCACGCCGTACTACGCGATCAACGGCACTCAGTTCAAGATGACCATGCAGCCCGCCGCCTATCAGCAGGAAGCTTTCAAGGCCGCGCTCGACTCCGCGCTCGCCACCGCGGGCTGAGGACTTGGCGCTGCTCGTCACTGCTCGCTGATCCGCTGGTCAGTGGATCGCAGTCCACGGACACAGGGTCGATTCGGGGCTTTCCGGCCCGCTTAGGTTACGAGACGGTTACGTGACGCCATGAATTCGCCGAGATCTGGCCGGGGGGAGGGTGGCACGGCGGGGCGGCGCGAATAGGATGCGGCAGCGGCTTTGTCCAGCGTGCCCTCGGCATGGGCGCGAGCGGGCCGCGCCCACCGCACTCGCGACCGACCTGGAAGTGGACCGCCGACGATGAGCAAGGCTAACAGGCTAGGCAAGGAGCTCGCTCGCGAACGCACCGCGCAGCTGCGGTTCGAACAAGCGCAGCGGACACGCCGCAAGCGGCTGTACAGCGTGAACGGCTCCGTCTTCGGCGTCGTGATCATCGCCGCCATCGTCGGGCTGGCCGTGCAGAACGCGCTGCTGCCCAAGACGCCCACGCAGGTGCCCGTGGGCGCGGTCGCCGACACCACCGGCGGGGTGGCCGCCGCGGACGGCATGGCCATCCCGCTCGGCGACTCGAGCGCCAAGGTCAAGCTGACCGTGTACGAGGACGCGCGCTGCTCCAACTGCAAGTCGTACGAGACCACCTACACCCCGGCCTACAAGCAGCTGATCCAGAACGGCACGCTCGAACTGCTGATCCACCCGGTCACCCTGATCGACGAGAACACGAGCGGCAGCGGCTCGCTGCACGCGGGCAACGCCTTCGGCTGCGCGCAGGACGCCGGGAAGTTCGAGGCCTACCACGACATCGTCTTCACGAACCAGCCGGACGAGGGCACCGACTCCTTCGCCTCGGACGCCACGCTGATCGCGCTGGCCAAGCAGGTCCCGGGCCTTGACACCAAGACCTTCGAGACCTGTGTGAACTCGCACAAGTACTTCGGCTGGATGCGGGAGAACTACGCGGACCTGAACAAGATCACCAACAACAAGCCGGCCACGCCCACGTTCTACGCCAACGGCTCGGCCTTCAGCCTGCCCGGCGGGTCCACCGCCACCGATGCGCAGGCCGCCTTCATCGCCGCGATCGACAAGCTGGCCGGACCCAGCGCCTCGCCGAGCGCCAGCGTCAGCGGCAGCGCCAAGGCCAGCGGCAGCGCCGGCCCGAGTTCCAGTGCTGCTGCCAGTACCAGCGCCGCTGCCAGTGCCAGTGCAGGCGCGTCCGCATCAGCATCCGCGTCACCGTCACCGAGTCCGTCTGCGAGCTGATCATGACCCCGTCCACGCATCTGCTCGCTTATTTACCAAGCCCGACCACCGCGCAGATCAAGCTCGGACCGTTCCCGATCCGCTTCTACGCGCTCGCCATCATCGCCGGCATCGTGGTCGCGGTCTGGCTCGGCGAGCGGCGTTGGCGCGCCCGCGGCGGCGAGCCGAACATCATCACGGACATCTCGATCTGGGCCGTGCCCTTCGGCCTGGTCGGCGGCCGGCTCTACCACGTCGTCACCGACTACGAGCTCTACTTCACCTCGGGCCGGGACTGGGTCCGGATGTTCTACATCTGGGACGGCGGCCTTGGCATCTGGGGCGCCATCGCCCTCGGCGCGGTCGGCGCCTGGATCGGGGCCCGGCGGCGCGGGGTCAAGCTCCCGCCGATCGCCGACTCCATCGCGCCGGGCATCATCTTCGCGCAGGCGCTGGGCCGGTGGGGCAACTGGTTCAACAACGAACTCTACGGCGACCCGACCAGCAAACCGTGGGGTCTGACGATCCACTGCACGGACGCGGACCGCAACGCCACACCGTGCTCCGGCATCCCCGGCACCACCACCGTCGCCGGCCACTTCCAGCCGACCTTCCTCTACGAGTCGATCTGGGACCTGCTGATCGGCTTCCTGGTCATCTGGGCCGACCGCAGATTCAAGCTCGGCCACGGCCGCGTGTTCGCCCTCTACGTGCTCGGCTACACCCTCGGCCGCGGCTGGATCGAGCACCTGCGCAGCGACTACGCGCACGTCGTCCTGGGCCTGCGGATCAATGACTGGGCATCGATCCTGGTCGGTCTCACCGCGCTGCTCTACCTGGTCATCAGCGCACGGCGACACCCCGGCCGCGAGACGGCCGAAGAGCTGTACTGGCCGCACTTCCAGCCCTACCAGCCCGGCGCGGCAGCGGCCGCGGCGAAGACTGAGGGCAAGGGTGAGGGCGACGACGGCGTACCGGTCGAGGATGACGCGGCGGCGAACGACGGCGAACAGCGAGGGGAAGAACCGGAGCGGGACGATGCACGCCGCGCCGAAGCCGCCCCCGGCGCGGCCGCGCGCGGCGGCGAGTCGGGCGGATCGTAGCCGTATCCCGCGGAGCAGGGCGAACGGGCGCGCACCCGGAGCGGGGCGCGCCCGTTCGGCATGTTGTGACGCGACTCTCACGCCGGAGGCGTGAAGGGGGCGCAACACGGGGAAAACAAGGTGGTGCGCGCTCCAACCGCAGGTCAACGAGGCTTTGTCCAGAATATGAGATCATGGATTCTCTACTGACGGACGCTTGATCCATCGTGTAACCTCAAAGCCACCGCGGCAGGGCCAGTGTCGTCCCTTGTGCGCGCATTCAGGCGCGGACATTCACGACGACCATGGAGGACCTGATGTCCCAAGCGGCCCCCCATCGCCCGGCTGCGGAGAACCGGTCGAACTCGGCTCTGCACAGCGGCATCCCCTCGGCTCAGGGCCTTTACGATCCGCGGGCCGAGAAGGACTCGTGCGGTGTCGCCTTCGTCGCGACGCTCACCGGGGCGGCCAGCCACACCATCGTCGAACAGGCGCTTACCGCGCTGCGCAACCTCGAACACCGCGGCGCCTCCGGTGCCGAGGTCGACTCCGGCGACGGAGCCGGGATCCTGGTCCAGGTGCCCGACGCGTTCCTGCGTACGGTCGTCGACTTCGAACTGCCCCCGGCCGGCTCGTACGCCGTCGGGCTCGCCTTCATCCCGAACAACGACGAGGTCGAGCTCCAGGCCTACGACACGGTCGCCGCCGTCGCCGCCGAGGAAGGGCTCGAAGTCCTCGGCTGGCGCTACGTGCCGACCACGCCCGACATCCTCGGCGCCACCGCGCGCGCGGTGATGCCGCGCTTCCGCCAGCTGTTCCTCGCCGGAGCGAACGGCGAGTCGGGCATCGAACTGGACCGGCTGGCCTTCGTGCTGCGCAAGCGGGTGGAGCACGACAGCGACGCCTACTTCCCCTCGCTGTCCGCACGCACCCTCGTCTACAAGGGCATGCTGACCACCGGGCAGCTCGAACCGTTCTTCCCGGACCTGTCCGACCGCGGCTTCGCCAGCGCCATCGCGCTGATCCACTCCCGGTTCTCCACCAACACCTTCCCGGCCTGGCCGCTGGCGCACCCCTACCGCTTCGTCGCGCACAACGGCGAGATCAACACCGTGCAGGGCAACCGCAACTGGATGCGTGCCCGCGAGTCGCAGCTGTCCACCGACGCGTTCAAGGGCCCGCTCGACCGGATCTTCCCGGTGGCCACCCCCGGCGCCAGCGACTCGGCCACCTTCGACGAGGTGCTGGAACTGCTGCACCTGGCCGGCCGCTCGCTGCCGCACGCGGTGCTGATGATGATCCCGGAGGCCTGGGAGAACCACACCGAGATGGACCAGGCCAAGCGGGCCTTCTACCACTACCACTCCTGTCAGATGGAGCCGTGGGACGGTCCGGCGGCCATCACCTTCACCGACGGCTCGCTCATCGGCGCCGTGCTCGACCGCAACGGCCTGCGCCCCTCCCGCTACTGGGTCACCGACGACGGCCTGGTGGTGCTCGCCTCCGAGGTCGGCGTGCTCGACATCGACCAGGCGAAGGTGGTGCGCAAGGGCCGGCTCCAGCCCGGCCGGATGTTCCTCGTCGACACCGCGCAGCACCGCATCGTCGAGGACGAGGAGGTCAAGGCCTCCCTCGCCGCCGCGCACCCCTACCAGGAATGGCTGCACGCCGGCCTGATCCACCTGGAGCAACTGCCCGAGCGCGAGCACATCGTGCACACGCACGCCTCCGTGGTGCGTCGTCAGCAGACCTTCGGCTACACCGAGGAGGAACTGCGCGTCCTGCTCGCCCCGATGGCCAAGGCCGGCACCGAGCCGATCGGGTCGATGGGCTCTGACACCCCGATCGCGGTGTTCTCCACCCGGCCCCGGCTGCTGTTCGACTACTTCGCCCAGCTGTTCGCGCAGGTGACCAACCCGCCGCTGGACGCCATCCGCGAGGAGCTGGTCACCAGCCTGAGCACCGCCATCGGTCCCGAGGACAACCTGCTGGCCACCTCCCCGGCCGCCTGCCGCCAGGTGGAGCTGCCGTTCCCGGTCATCGACAACGACGAGCTGGCCAAGCTCATCCACATCAACGCCGACGGCGACCTGCCGGGCCTGCGCGCGGTCACCGTCTCCGGCCTCTACAAGGTCGCCGGCGGTGGTGCCGCGCTGCGCGACCGCCTCGCCGAGATCAACGCCGAGGTCTCCGCCGCGATCGAGGGCGGCGCGCGCATCGTCGTGCTCTCCGACCGGCACTCGGACGCCGAGCACGCCCCGATCCCCTCGCTGCTGCTCACCTCGGCCGTGCACCACCACCTGATCCGGGAGAAGACCCGCACGCACACCGCGCTGCTGGTCGAGGCCGGCGACGTGCGCGAGGTGCACCACGTCGCGCTGCTGATCGGCTACGGCGCCGCCGCGGTCAACCCGTACCTGGCCATGGAGAGCGTCGAGGACCTGGCCAACGCGGGGGTCTTCGTCGAGGTCCCGGCCGAGAAGGCGATCAGGAACCTGATCAAGGCGCTGGGCAAGGGCGTGCTCAAGGTGATGTCCAAGATGGGCATCTCCACCGTCGCCTCGTACCGCGGCGCCCAGGTCTTCGAGGCGCTGGGCCTGGGCCAGGAGCTGGTGGACGAGTACTTCACCGGGACCGTCACCAAGCTCGGCGGCATCGGCCTGCACGAGATCGCCGAGGAGGTCGCCCAGCGGCACCTGCGCGCCTACCCGCGCAGCACCACCCGGCCCGCGCACCGCCGCCTGGAGATCGGCGGCGAGTACCAGTGGCGGCGCGAGGGCGAGCCGCACCTGTTCGACCCGGAAACCGTCTTCCGGCTCCAGCACGCCACCCGCGAGCGCCGGTACGACATCTTCAAGCAGTACACCGGCCGAGTGAATGAGCAGTCCGAACGGCTGATGACGCTGCGCGGCCTGTTCACCCTCAAGCAGGCAGGCACCGAGGGCAACGCGCGCACGCCGATCCCGATCGACGAGGTCGAGCCGGTCTCTCAGATCGTCAAGCGCTTCTCCACCGGCGCCATGTCCTATGGCTCGATCTCCCTTGAGGCGCACCAGAACCTCGCGATCGCGATGAACCGGCTGGGCGCCAAGTCGAACACCGGCGAGGGCGGCGAGGACCCCGAGCGCCTGTACGACCCCGAGCGCCGCTCGGCGGTCAAGCAGGTCGCGTCCGGCCGCTTCGGCGTCACCAGCGAGTACCTGACCAACGCCGACGACCTCCAGATCAAGATGGCGCAGGGCGCGAAGCCCGGCGAGGGCGGCCAGCTGCCCGGCCACAAGGTCTACCCCTGGGTCGCCCGCACCCGGCACTCCACCCCCGGCGTGGGCCTGATCTCCCCGCCGCCGCACCACGACATCTACTCGATCGAGGACCTGGCACAGCTGATCCACGATCTGAAGAACGCCAACCCCGCGGCCCGCGTGCACGTCAAGCTGGTCTCCGAGGTCGGCGTCGGCACGGTCGCCGCGGGCGTTTCCAAGGCGCACGCCGACGTGGTGCTCATCTCAGGCCACGACGGCGGCACCGGCGCGGCCCCGCTCACCTCGCTCAAGCACGCCGGCGCGCCGTGGGAGCTGGGCCTCGCCGAGACGCAGCAGACGCTGCTGCTCAACGGCCTGCGCGACCGGATCGTGGTGCAGACCGACGGCCAGCTCAAGACCGGACGCGACGTCGTCGTCGCGGCCCTGCTCGGCGCCGAGGAGTATGGCTTCGCCACCGCGCCGCTGGTGGTCTCCGGCTGCGTGATGATGCGCGTGTGCCACCTGGACACCTGCCCGGTCGGCGTAGCGACGCAGAACCCCGAGCTGCGTGCCCGGTTCACCGGGAAGCCGGAGTTCGTGGTCAACTTCTTCGAGTTCATCGCGCAGGAGGTGCGTGAGCACCTGGCCGCGCTCGGTTTCCGCACCCTGGCGGAGGCGGTCGGCCGCGTCGAGCTGATCGACCCGGCCGCCGCGGTCGAGCACTGGAAGGCCGCGGGCCTCGACCTGACCCCGGTGCTCTACCAGCCGTTCCTGCCCGAGGGCGCGGCTCTGCACCGCACCGTCGCGCAGGACCACGGCCTGTCCAAGGCGCTGGACAACGAGCTGATCGCGCTGGCCCGCGACGCGCTGGAAGACGCCACCCCGGTGCGCATCGCGCTGCCGATCCGCAACGTCAACCGTACCGTCGGCACCATGCTCGGGCACGAGGTCACCAAGAAGTACGGCGGCGCCGGACTGCCCGACGACACCATCGACGTCACCCTGACCGGCTCGGCCGGCCAGTCCTTCGGCGCGTTCGTGCCGCGCGGCATCACGCTGAGGCTGGAGGGCGACGCCAACGACTACCTCGGCAAGGGCCTGTCCGGCGGCCGGATCATCGTGCGGCCGAACCGGGCCGCGGCCTTCGACGCGGCGAAGAACATCATCGCCGGCAACGTGATCGGCTACGGCGCGACCAGTGGCGAGGTGTTCATCTCCGGCGTCGTCGGCGAGCGCTTCGCCGTGCGCAACTCCGGGGCCACCTTCGTCGTCGAGGGCGTGGGCGACCACGCCTGCGAGTACATGACCGGCGGACGCGTGGTCATCCTCGGCGAGCACGGCCGCAACTTCGCCGCCGGCATGTCCGGCGGCGTGGCGTACGTCCTCGACCTGAAGGTCGCCCGGGTCAACCCCGAGATGGTCGCCGTCGAGGCGCTCGACGCGGCCGACCGGGCCTTCCTTCAGGACACCGTCAAGCGGCACTTCGAGGAGACCGGCTCGCAGGTCGCCGCGGTGCTGCTGGCCGACTGGGCGGGCTCGATCGCCCGCTTCGCGAAGATCATGCCGATCGACTACAAGCGAGTGCTGGGCGCCAGGGCAGCCGCCGAGCGGTCCGGGCTCTCCGAGCAGGAGACCCTCGACAAGATCATGGAGGCCGCACATGGCTGACCCGCGTGGCTTCATGACCACGGGAGTCCAGCACCCCGTCCGCCGTCCGGTCGCCGAGCGCGTCGGCGACTGGAAGGAGGTCTACCCCGAGCGGGCCCTGCTGCCGATCATCGAGAAGCAGGCCGGGCGCTGCATGGACTGCGGCATCCCGTTCTGCCATCACGGCTGCCCGCTCGGCAACCTCATCCCGGAGTGGAACGACCTGGTCTGGCGCGGCGACTGGGCCGCCGCGATCGAGCGGCTGCACGCCACCAACAACTTCCCCGAGTTCACCGGCCGGCTCTGCCCGGCCCCGTGCGAGACTGCCTGCGTCCTTGGCATCAACCAGCCGGCCGTCACCATCAAGAACGTCGAGGTCTCCATCATCGACCGGGCCTGGGACGACGGCCTGGTCACCCCGCAGGCCCCGGAGCGGCACTCCGGCAAGACGGTCGCCGTCGTCGGCTCCGGCCCCTCCGGCCTGGCCGCCGCGCAGCAGCTCACCCGCGCCGGCCACACGGTCGCCGTGTACGAGCGCGCCGACCGCATCGGCGGCCTGCTGCGCTACGGCATCCCCGAGTTCAAGATGGAGAAGCGGCACCTGAACCGGCGCATCGAGCAGATGCGCGCCGAGGGCACCAAGTTCCGCACCGGCGTCGCGATCGGCCAGGACATCCTCGCCTCCGCACTGCGCGACCGCTACGACGCGATCGTGCTCGCCGTCGGCGCCACAAAGGCCCGCGACCTGCCGATCCCCGGCCGGCCGCTGCGCGGCATCCACCAGGCCATGGAATACCTCCCGCTCGCGAACAAGGTCGTCGAGGGCGACTACGTCACGTCGCCCATCACCGCCGAGGGCAAGCACGTCGTCATCATCGGCGGCGGAGACACCGGCGCGGACTGCCTCGGCACCGCGACCCGTCAGCGTGCCGCGAGCGTCACCCAGCTGGAGATCATGCCCCGCCCGAGCGACGAGCGTCCGGGCAACCAGCCCTGGCCTACCTACCCCATGACCTACCGCGTCTCCTCGGCACATGAGGAACTGTCTGCATTGAAAGACGGGGGCGAGCGCGTCTACGCCGTCAACACGACCGAGTTTCTAGGCGACGAGAACGGCAACGTCCGGGCGCTCAAGCTCACCGAGGTCGTCTTCGAGAACGGCCGGTTCAACCCGGTCCCCGGCACCGAGCGCGAGATCCCGGCCCAGCTGGTGCTGCTCGCCATGGGCTTCACCGGCCCGGAACAGGACAACGGCCTGGTCGGACAGCTCGGCCTGGAGCTCGACCAGCGCGGCAACATCAAGCGTGACGCGGACTACCGCACCAACGTGGAGAACGTGTTCGTGGCCGGAGACGCCGGACGCGGCCAGTCGCTGATCGTCTGGGCCATCGCCGAGGGCCGTTCCGCCGCCGCCGCAGTGGACCGGTACCTGGCCGGGGTCTCCGCCCTGCCCACCGCCATCGGCCCAACCGTCCGTCCACTGGTCGTTTGATCACATCGCGCCCCGGCGGCTACCCGACTGAATGAGACAGTTGATCCGTTTCGCGCAAGTAGGCGCCGTGCCGCGTCGGTTCGTGCCGTGTCCACGCGCCCTCTTCGCGCTCTAAGCCGCCCCCTCGGCTTGACCGGCCGCCCACCAAAGCTTCAGGTGGGCGGCCAACTTCCGTTCAACCAGCGTGGGTACCATGGCGGCTGCATACACACGACGGACCACGTCAGCCCGGATGGTGCGCGCATTCGGCGCTACATCACGAATGAGCCCCGTTAGGGACTTGTTACCGCTCGGTAAGGGATAAGGTCGCTTTCATGCGTCGCGCGAAAATCGTCTGTACTCTCGGGCCTTCGGCCGAGACGCCGGAGCAGCTCAAGGCTTTGGTCGCCGCCGGACTCGACATCGGCCGGCTGAACCTTTCGCATGGTTCTTACGCCGAGCACGAGACCCGGTACTTCAATCTGCGCGCAGCCGCGGACGAAGCGGGCAAGGCCGTCGGCATCCTCGTCGACCTTCAGGGTCCGAAGATCCGGCTCGGCACCTTCGCCGACGGTCCCGTCAAGCTGCGCCGCGGCGACCGCTTCACGATCACCACCGAGAACGTGCCGGGCAACCAGGAGATCTGCTCCACCACGTACAAGGGCCTGGCCGGGGACTGCCAGCCCGGCGACCGGATCCTGATCGACGACGGCCGGGTCGCGCTCGACGTGGTCGAGATCGACGGCCCCCGGGTGGTCTGCACGACCGTCGAGGGCGGCAAGGTCTCCGACAAGAAGGGCATCAACCTGCCCGGGGTCGCGGTCTCGGTGCCGGCGCTGTCCGAGAAGGACGTGGCGGACCTGCGCTGGGCGCTCGGCGAGAACGACTCCGGGGTGCGCGCCGACATGATCGCGCTGTCCTTCGTGCGCAGCGCCAAGGACATCGACGACGTGCACGCGGTGATGGACGAGATCGGCGTGCGGCTGCCGGTCATCGCCAAGGTGGAGAAGCCGCAGGCGGTCGAGCATCTCGACGAGATCGTCGACGCCTTCGACGGGGTCATGGTCGCCCGCGGCGACCTCGGCGTGGAGATGCCGCTGGAACAGGTCCCGCTGGTGCAGAAGAAGCTGGTCACCATGTGCCGGCGGATGGCGAAGCCGGTCATCGTGGCCACCCAGATGCTGGACTCGATGATCAGCGCCTCCCGCCCCACCCGCGCCGAGGCCTCCGACGTGGCCAACGCGGTCTTCGACGGTGCCGACGCGGTCATGCTCTCCGCCGAGACCTCGGTCGGCGAGTACGCCGTCGAGACGGTGCAGACCATGGCCAGGATCATCTGCGCGGTCGAGGAGGAGGTCCTGAAGAAGGGCCTGCCCCAGGCGATCTCCAAGCCCCGCACCAAGGGCGGCGCCGTGGCAAGGGCCGCGGCGGAGCTGGGCGACTACCTCAGCGCGAGCTATCTGGTCGCGTTCACCAAGAGCGGCGACACCGCACGCCGCCTGGCCCGCTACCGCTCGCCGATCCCGGTCCTCGCGTTCACCCCCGAGCCGATCGTCCGCTCCCAGCTCGCCCTCACGTGGGGCGTCGAGACGTTCATCGGCGACGAGGTCGGCAGCACCGACGAGATGGTCATCCAGGTCGACCAGGCCCTGCTGAAGATCGGCCGCTGCCAGCCCGGCGACCTGATCATCATCACGGCCGGCTCCCCGCCCGGCATCCCCGGCTCCACCAACGCCGTCCGCGTCCACCGCGTCGGCGACGCCGTCACCGGCGCGGCCCCCGCCTACCGGCAGAGCTGACCAAGCCGAGGCACATCGCGCGTAGTTCGCCGTCGGGCGGGCCAGATCCGAATCGATCTGGCCCGCCCGACCTTTGGTCGCACCCTAGTACTTCGGCCCCACGAACTCATCGAGCGCCGCTACCGACTCCCGCCGCGCGACCGATATCGTGTTCCGCTTGTTGTAGCGCCACTCGATCCCAAGCGCGTCGAGCGTGTCCTTGAAGAGGTTCCTGATGTCCTCACTCTCATTCGTGAAGTGGTATCGCGGGTAGTCGTAGCGTTTTGACGTGCCTGCAACCGTGCGCGTGGTCCAGTTCATGACCCGGCAGCCATCCGAGTGAATCAGCCCACGAATGAATTCTTCCGGGTACGCATCGAGGACGAACTCCTGCCACTCTTCGAGCACGATCGGCCGCTCGTGCTTCCTGCCCGGACCGTGCTGCGGGAACATGCAGATCCAGTGCTCCGAGTACGACTTGACGTCGGTGCAGCCCGTTCGTTGGACACGGCTGGTGGTCACGCCCGGCATCACATCGCGCATCGCTGCTTCGGCGGCATCAATGAGCCCAGGCCAGGCATCTGCACAGGAGATGGAGAGCGTGTGCTGCTTGTGCTTGTGGACGATGTGCCCGTCGCCAAGATAGAGGCCGAGCAGGTAGGAGTACGGCTGCTCGTTCACCTCGAAGCTGTGGCATGCGGGGCACGAGTTCCACGGTGTTGGAGGATACGCATCCGGATACCGCTGACGGTCGTTGAACTTCCAGGCGCCGATCGTGCCGCGTGGCACGCCGAGCATCGAGGCGACGGTGTGATTCCGGAAGCCTTGGCGGAGAAGACTTATGGCATTTATTCGGACTGGTGGCCCGTATGTGGAAAGTCCCATATCTTGATCGTCATGGACCCCGCCGCTCTGGGGTGCAAAGTAAACAGCCGTTCACTACTTCGAGTGAACGGCTGTGCAGTGCGGGGTGCGGGAGTCGAACCCGCACGCCCTCTCGGGCAAATGGGTTTGAGCCATTAGCGTCTACCATTCCGCCAACCCCGCTCGACTGCGTACGCAGCATACCGGATGTTGGAGCGCTCGGGCCTTGCGATAAGCGGTCCACTAAGCTGGCTCGCAGGACGAGCAGTGCCACGACGGACGAGGGGCAGCCGAACTATGACCGCCGACGAGAAGAGCCAGGCGCGCAAGCGGGTTGTGATCGCCGAGGACGAGGCGCTGATCCGGATGGACCTCGCCGAGATGCTCCAGGAAGAGGGGTACGAGGTCGTCGGGCAGGCCGGGGACGGTGAGACGGCGGTGAAGCTGGCCGCGGAGCACCGGCCGGATCTGGTGATTCTGGACGTGAAGATGCCGGTGTTGGACGGGATCACGGCGGCCGAGCGGATCGGTGCGGAGAAGATCGCGCCGGTGTTGATGCTCACCGCCTTCTCCCAGCGCGAGCTGGTCGAGCGGGCCCGGGACGCCGGGGCGATGGCGTACCTGGTCAAGCCGTTCTCGAAGGCCGACCTCGTGCCGGCGATCGAGATGGCCACCTCGCGGTACGAGGAACTGCGCGCGCTTGAGAACGAGGTTGCGGATCTGGCCGCCCGGTTCGAGACGCGCAAGCTGGTCGACCGTGCAAAGGGGCTGTTGCAGGTGCAGCTCGGGATGACCGAGCCCGAGGCGTTCCGGTGGATCCAGAAGACTTCGATGGACCGGCGGCTGACGATGCGTGAGGTCGCGCAGGCCGTTGTGGATGGCACGAGCGCGCCGAAGGGCGAGGGTGGTCCGAGTTCGGGTTCGAGTTCGGGCGCGGCGGGATCGTCGGCGAAAAAGAGCTGAAAGGCTGAACAGGGCTGTTCGGCGCTGCTGCGCGGTGGCGGCGATGGGCTCTGGAGGAGTCTGGAACGGCGCGACGGCTCCGGGTCCGGGTCCGGGTCCGGGTCCGGGTGTCGGCACGTCAGTTCGAGCGGCGTGAGAAAGGGCGGGCTCGCTTGGAGTCCGCCCTTTCGGCCTTGGATTTCGGGCTTCGCGTTGGGGCGACCGGTCACAGCACCTTGGACAGGAACGCGCGGGTGCGTTCGTGCTGTGGATTGCCGATCACCTCGCGTGGGTTGCCGCTTTCGACGACCACGCCGCCGTCCATGAAGACCAGCGAGTCGCCGACCTCGCGGGCGAAGCCCATCTCGTGGGTCACGACGATCATGGTCATCCCGTCGTCGGCCAGTCGGCGCATCACCGCCAGGACGTCGCCTACCAGCTCCGGGTCGAGGGCTGAGGTCGGCTCGTCGAAGAGCATCAGCTTGGGGCGCATGGCCAGGGCCCGGGCGATCGCGACGCGCTGCTGCTGGCCGCCGGACAGCTGGTTCGGGTACGCGCCCGACCGGTCGGCCAGGCCCACTTTTTGCAGCAGCTCGCGCGCGTGGGTCCTGGCCGCCTCCTTCGACTCGCCCTTGACCCGGATCGGCGCTTCGACGATGTTCTCCAGCGCCGTCATGTGCGGGAAGAGGTTGAAGCGCTGGAAGACCATGCCGATCTCGGTGCGCTGCTGGGCCACCTCGCGCTCGGGCAGCTCGTGCAGCCGGTCGCCGCGCCGGCGGTAGCCGACCAGCTCGCCGTCCACGCTCAGCTGCCCTGCGTTGATCTTCTCCAGATGGTTTATACAGCGCAGGAAGGTCGACTTGCCCGATCCGGACGGGCCGATGAGGCACATCACCTCGCCCGGCAGGACCTTGAGCGTTATGCCCATGAGGACCTCGACGCGGCCGAAGGACTTGTGTACCTCCACGGCCTCGACCATGGGGGTCACGGGAGTCGTCATGGCGGGGGCGGCCGTGGCGGGGGCGGTTGCGGGGCTCGTCGGCGGCGGTTCCGGCGACGTGTCGATGCCGTCTTCGGGCACTGACGCGGTCATGCGCCTCCCCCTCCTGGTCCCGGTGCTGCTCCTCGCCCTGGTTCCGCTCCCGGCTGTTGTGCGATGGCTGGGACGGTGTGGCGGGGCCGCAGGTTGCGCGCGACGAACTCGCGCAGGCGCTGCGGCGGGGTCGGCGGCTGTTGGCGCACCGAGCCGCGGGCGTAGTAACGCTCCAGGTAGTACTGGCCCACCGTCAGGATGGACGTGACCACCAGGTACCAGATCGAGGCCACCACGAGCAGCGGGATGATCTTGTAGTTCGCGTTGTAGATCCGCTGCACCGACACCAGCAGGTCGAAGCCGCCGGTCGCGGAGACCAGCGAGGTGGTCTTGAGCATCGAGATGGTCTCGTTGCCGGTCGGCGGGATGATGACCCGCATCGCCTGCGGCAGCACGATCCTGCGCATGACCAGCAGCCTGCGCATGCCGAGCGCGCTGGCCGCCTCGGTCTGGCCCTCGTCCACGGCCAGGATGCCGGCCCGCACGATCTCCGCCATGTACGCCGCCTCGTTGAGCCCCAGCCCGAGGATCGAGGCCAGGAACGGCGTGATCAGGCTGTTGGTCGACCAGGTGTGCAAGCTCGGGCCGAAGGGGACGCCGACCGACAGCGTCGGGAAGAGCGCCGCGATGTTGAACCAGAAGATCAGCTGGACCAGCACCGGGGTACCGCGGAAGAACCAGATGTACACCCAGGCTGAGGACGAGACGATCGGGTTGTCCGACAGTCGCATCACCGCGAGCAGGACCCCGCCGATGACCCCGACCGCCATCGCGATCACGGTCAGCCAGAGGGTCGCGACGACGCCGTGCAGGACCTGGTCGTTGAACAGGTACTGCCGGATGATCCAGCCGTTCCAGTTCGTGTTGGTCGCCAGGTTGTGCGCCAGCATCGCCACCAGCACGGCGATCACCACGGCGGCGACCCACCGCCCCGGATGCCGCACCGGCACGGCCCGAATCGCTTCAGGCCGTGCCCGCTCGGCGACTTTCGTCGCGCTTGCTTGCTCGCTCACGAGCTCAGCTCGTCGCGCCATCGATCACCGGGTTGGTGATCGCGCCGGCCTGGATGCCCCACTTGGTCATGATCTGCGTGTACTGGCCGTTGGCCATCAGCGCCTTGAGCGCGGCGAGCACCGCCGGGGCCATGCCGTTGCCCTTGGGGATCGCGATGCCGTAGGGCGCGGTCCCGTACGGCTGCCCGGAGATGATGAACTTGCCGCCGGACTGCTGCGCCGCGTACGCCGCCACCGGTGAGTCGGCCAGCACACCGTCGGCGCGGCCGCTGGAGAGCGCCAGGTTCGCGCCGTTCTGGTCGTCGAAGGACAGCGTCTTCACCTCGGGCTTGCCGGCCGCCTTGCACTTCGCGGTGTCGGCCGGGATGTCGGTGCCCTCCTGCACGGTGCCCTTCTCCACGGCCATCGCCTTGCCGCACAGCGACAGGTCGGTCGTCGAGAGGTTCTCCGGGTTGCCCGCCTTGACCATCAGCGAGCTGCCCGCGGAGAAGTAGGTCACGAAGTCGACCGTCGCCTCACGCTGCTTGGTGTCGGTGAACGAGGACATGCCCAGGTCGTACTTGCCGGCCGCCATGCCCGGGATGATCGAGTCGAAGGTCACCTCCTGGATCGACACGCTCAGGCCCAGCTCCGTGCCGAGCGCCTTGGCCAGGTCGGCGTCCATGCCGATGATCGTCTTGCCGTCCTTGTCGAAGAACTCGTTGGGCGCGTACGAGGCGTCCGACGCCACGGTGAGCGTGCCCTTCGCCTTGACCGCGGCGGGTACCAGCGACTTCGGGTCCGATCCGGCGCTCGCCGACGGGCTGGAGCCTCCCGCCGGAGTGCTCGCCGGGTTGCTGGCGCAGCCGGCGGCGAGCAGGGCGGCGGAGGCGAGAAGAGCACTGGCCGCGACCGCGCGGCGCCCGATGTGCTGTGGCATGGGTCGATCAGCTTCCTTCACTGAGGTTGACGGTGCTGCCGCATGGTTTCACTTGGATATTGCAACCGGAAGAACCTTGTTCATCTTGTTGCCGGACGAGCACGGGATCGAGGCGTGGGAGGGGATGTTATCCGTTTCGTGATCTTTGGTGGACCGTTGCGAGCTGCGCGGTCGGCCGCGATCGTCCCACTCGAACGGCGTACTCCGCGCGGGTGAGAACACCGCCCCCTGTGCGAGTGCCCACCAAGCGGCGGCCGAGTGTCCGGCCAACGGCGCAACCCCCGGTCGAGCTGCGGCGCGACACGCGTATTTCACATAACGAGACGATCAAGTGTCGAGCAAACCCCTGCCCTTGCCGCAGGCGGAGCACTACTCTTCCCGGCAAATCCAAAGGATTCGCCTACGAGGCTTGGTCGGGGAGGCGGGCGTGCGGGTCACGCTCCCCTTCGGTGCCCCTGCCCCCAACGAGGGAGAGACGTATATGCGAACTACTTCGCTCTACAGACTGAGCGCAGTCGTCGCGGTCGGAGCGTTGACACTGGCCGGGTGCGGGTCCCGGGGTGGCAGCCCGGCCGCAGGCAGCAGCACCGGCGGCGGCGGGGGCACGGTGGTCGAGATCGGCGTGGACGCGCCGCTGACCGGCTCGCTGGCCGCGCTCGGCCTCGGCATCCAGAACTCCTCCGACCTCGCGGTCAAGACGGCGAACAAGACCAACGAGGTCCCCGGCGTCACCTTCAAGCTGGTGGCCAAGGACGACCAGGCCAGCCCGACCATCGGCCAGCAGAACGCCACCGCGCTGGTCGCGGACAGCTCCGTGGTCGGCGTGGTCGGCCCGCTGAACTCCAGCGTCGCGCAGTCGATGCAGAAGGTCTTCGACGACGCCAACGTGACCGAGGTCTCCCCGGCCAACACCAACCCGTCGCTGACCCAGGGCCCGAACTGGCAGACCGCCAAGGCCCGCCCGTACAAGTCCTACTTCCGCGTGGTGACCACGGACGCGATCCAGGGTCCGTTCGCCGCCGACTACGTCTACAACGACCTGCACATCACCAAGGTCGCGACGGTCAACGACGGCAAGACCTACGGCGCGGGCCTCGCGATGACCTTCACCGACGAGTTCAAGAAGCTCGGCGGCACCGTCACGGTCGCGCAGACGATCTCCGACACCAGCACCGACTACTCGGCGGTGGTCAACGCGGTGAAGAACTCCGGGGCGCAGCTGCTGTACTACGGCGGCGAGTACCCGCAGGGCGGCCCGCTCTCCAAGCAGCTCAAGGCGGCCGGCGCCAACATCCCGGTCATGGGCGGCGACGGCATGCAGGACCCGACCTACATCAAGCTGGCGGGCGCGGCGTCCAACGGTGACTACGCCACCGTCCCCGGCGCGCCGATCTCGACGCTGGCCTCCGCGAAGACCTTCATCTCCGACTACACCGCGGGCGGCTACTCCTCGCCCTACTCGGTCTACGGCGGTTACTCGTACGACGCGACCTGGTCGTTGATCGAGGCGGTCAAGTCGGTCGTCAGCGCCAACGGCGGCAAGGTGCCCAGCAGCTCGGCCGACTTCCGGCAGAAGGTCGAGACCGCCATGGCGAGCGTGGCCTTCGACGGGGTCACCGGCCACGTGTCGTTCGACCAGTACGGTGACACCGGCAACAAGCAGCTGACCATGTACAAGGTGGAGGCCGGCGCCTGGGACAACGGAATCAAGGTCGGCACCTTCAACGGCTGATCCCAAGAGACAGCCGAACGAGGACCCGGTCTCGAATGCGGAGGGCGGCTGCCACAGCGCCCTCCGCTGCATCGTGTTCGACCTCGTCCCCGTCCCGATCCGGAAGGACATCCCGTGACCACCACGGACTTCCTCCAGCTGGTGACCAACGGCATCGTGCAGGGCTCGATGTACGGCCTGATCGCCGTCGGCTACACGATGGTCTACGGCATCATCCAGCTGATCAACTTCGCCCATGGCGAGATCTTCATGTTCGGCGGCTTCGGCGCGCTGGCCGTCTACCTCTGGATCCCCTGGGTCCAGCACATTCCGCTGATCGCCGCGCTGCCCCTGATGCTGCTCGGCGGCATGACCGCCTCCGTGCTCATCGCGATGGGCGCGGAACGCTTCGCCTATCGGCCACTGCGCACGGCGCCACGACTGGCGCCGCTGATCACCGCCATCGGCTTATCCTTCGTGCTGCAACAGCTCGTCTTCCTGTGGTATCCGCAGCCGGCCGGTGGCACGGCCCACCTCGGCGTCACCGCGGCGGTGCCGTTCCCGAACTTCAGCGGCAAGCCCTTCAGCGTCGGCGGCGTGCTGCTCCAGCGCGCGGGTCTGCTCACAGTGGTCGTCGCCGTGCTCTGCATGGCGTACCTGGCGTACTTCGTGTCGAAGACGCGCACCGGCCGCGCGATGCAGGCGACCGCGCAGGACCCCGACACCGCGCGGCTCATGGGCATCGACACCGACCGGGTCATCGTCGTCGCGTTCGTTCTCGGCGGGGCGTTCGCGGCGGTGGCGGCGATCACCTACGGGCTGCGGTTCGGCCAGGTGACCTTCGACATGGGCTTCTCCGCGGGGCTGAAGGCGTTCACCGCGGCGGTGCTCGGCGGCATCGGCAACGTCTACGGAGCGATGGTCGGCGGTCTCGTGCTCGGCATCGCGGAGGTGACCACTTCGGGCGTGCTCGCGGACTACCACGTGACGTCCCAATGGGGCACGGCGTGGCAGGACGTCTGGGCGTTCGTGCTGCTGATCATCGTCCTGCTGGTCAGGCCGCAGGGCCTGCTCGGTGAGCGCGTCGCGGACAGGGCGTGATCCGGTGACGCTCGAAGCCTCCCTCGCCGGGCAGCCGCGCGTCTCGCCGTCCCTGGCCAAGGCGCTCGTCGCGCTCGGGACGGTTCTCACGCTGGTCTCGACCTTCCTGGCCTGGACCTGGACGCCGGACTTCCCGGGCGACCTGTCGGTCAACGGCTATCCGGGCGGCAACCAGTGGATCACGCTGGTTGTCAGCGTGCTGCTGCTGGTGGCCGTCGGCGTGTCGTACGACGTGCCGGGGCTGCGCTGGATCGCCCCTCGCGGACACGTGCGGCTGTTGCGCGGCCTCGCGCTGGCGAACCTCGTGTCCACCTGGTACGTGCTGCTCGCCATCGCCTTCGAGCTCAACGGCCTGGCGAACTGGGTGTCCGGGTCCTGGGTCGCCGCGATCGCGACGCTGTTGCCGGCCGCGGGCTCCTTCCTGCTGGCCGACGACCGGCGCGAGCCGCAACGGGCGCGGCCGCTGCCGCGCTGGGTGCAGGTGCCGATCATCTTCGTGGCGATCATGGTCGCAATGTTCGTCGCCGACTACGGGATCAGCACCGGCTACACCGAGGAGTTCGTCGGCTTCGCCTTCGCGATCGGCTTCGCCGCCTGGGGCCTGAACTCCAGCGGGGTGCTCACCCGGCTGACCGCGCTGACCGCGAAGAACCGCGTCGTGACCTCGCTGTCGGCGCTCGTCGCGGCGCTCGTCTTCGTGTTCATCCAGAACGGCGACGCCTACAACTCGGTCGCCGACGACATCCTGATCTTCGCGACCGTCGCGCTCGGACTGAACATCGTGGTCGGCCTCGCCGGACTACTCGACCTCGGATACGTCGCGTTCCTCGGTGTCGGCGCGTACACCGCGGCGCTGGTCTCCGGCGCGGCGTCCTCGCGGTTCCACGTCGCGTACCCGTTCTGGGCGCAGCTGGTGCTCGGCATCGTCGTGTCGATGATCGCGGGCGTCATCATCGGCGCCCCGACGCTGCGGCTGCGCGGCGACTACCTGGCGATCGTCACGCTCGGCTTCGGCGAGATCTTCCGCATCGTGGTCAACAACCTCAACGGCCAGTCCGGGCCGGACCTGACCAACGGGCCCGAGGGCGTCTACGGCGTGCCGGACCTCAAGCTGTTCGGGTACGACTTCGGCCGGACGCACACCCTGCTCGGCACGACCTTCGGCAAGTTCGGCAACTACTACCTGCTGCTGCTGGCCGCCATGGCGATCGTGGTGTTCATCTTCGCCCGGGTCAACGACTCGCGGCTCGGCCGAGCCTGGGTCGCCATCCGCGAGGACGAGACCGCGGCCGAGGCCATGGGCATCCACGGCTACCGGTTCAAGCTGCTGGCCTTCGGGCTCGGCGCGGCGCTGGCCGGCCTGGCGGGGACCATCAACGCGCACCTGCTCAACACGGTCACCCCGGACCAGTACAACTTCTCCGCCACCTCGCCGCCGAACTCCGCGTTCCTGCTGGCGGCGGTGGTACTCGGCGGCATGGGCACGATCACCGGCCCGCTGCTCGGCGCCGCGCTGCTCTACCTGGTGCCCTACAAGCTCCAGTTCTTCAACAACAAGCAGCTGCTGCTGTTCGGTCTGGCGCTGATCCTGATGATGCGCTTCCGGCCGGAGGGTCTGGTGCCCAGCCGACGGCGGCAGCTGGAGTTCCACGAGGAGCAGATCGCCGAGGCCGAGGCGCACGAGGCGGTCCTCGCCGACGCGCAGGGCGCCCAGGAAGAGGCAGGAGCCGCGGCGTGACCACGACGATGACGCAGCCGGACGGCGCGACGAGCACCGCGACTGTGCTCGAAGCCCGCGGGGTGACCATGCGCTTCGGCGGACTGGTCGCCGTGGACGGGGTCGACCTGCACGTGGCCGACCGGGAGATCGTCGGGCTGATCGGCCCGAACGGCGCCGGGAAGACCACCTTCTTCAACTGCCTGACCGGGCTGTACGTGCCGACCAGCGGCCAGGTGCGGTACAAGGGCGCGGTGCTGCCTGCCAAACCGTACCGGGTGACCCAGGCCGGCATCGCGCGCACCTTCCAGAACATCCGGCTGTTCGCGAACATGACGGTGCTGGAGAACGTCATGGTCGGCCGGCACAGCCGGACGAAGGAGGGCCTGTTCTCGGCGATCGGCCGCGGCCCGCGCTACCGCGCGGCGGAGCGCGACTCCCGCGACAAGTCCCGCGAGCTGCTGGACTTCCTCGGCATCGGCAAGCACGCGGGCTCGCTGGCCCGCAACCTGCCGTACGGCGACCAGCGCAAGCTGGAGATCGCCCGGGCGATGGCCAGCGACCCTGGCCTGATCCTGTTGGACGAGCCGACCGCGGGCATGAACCCGCAGGAGACCCGGGCGACCCAGGAGGTCGTGTTCAAGATCCGCGAGCGCGGCCTCGCCGTGATCGTGATCGAGCACGACATGCGGTTCATCTTCAACCTCTGCGACCGGGTCGCGGTGCTGGTACAGGGCCGCAAGCTGGTCGAGGGCACTCCGGCGCAGGTGCAGTCGGACGAGCGGGTGATCGCCGCGTACCTCGGCACGCCGGTCGCCGGGGACGGGGCCGAACCGGTCTCGCCGGACGGTAGTCCGCCTGCCTCCGATGCGGCGGGCACGGCGGCCGAGGACGAAGGGACGGCCTCCTGATGGCCCTGTTGGAGGTCGAGGACCTGCACGTCGCCTACGGCAAGATCGAGGCGGTCAAGGGGATCAGCTTCGCGGTGGAGCAGGGCCAGATCGTCACGCTGATCGGGACGAACGGCGCCGGGAAGACCACCACCCTGCGCACCATCTCCGGGCTGCTGCGGCCGTCGGCCGGGAAGATCTCGTTCGAGGGCAAGCCGATCCACAGCGTGCCCGCGCACCGGATCGTGCAGCTCGGGCTGGCGCACTCCCCGGAGGGAAGGCACATCTTCCCGCGCATGACCATCGAGGAGAACCTGCTGCTCGGCGCGTACCTGCGCAAGGACCAGAAGGTCGGCGAGGACATGGCCAAGGCGTACGCCATGTTCCCGATCCTCGGCGAGCGCCGCTCCCAGGCCGCGGGGACGCTCTCCGGCGGCGAGCAGCAGATGCTGGCCATCGCCAGGGCCCTGATGTGCAAGCCGCGGCTGCTGATGCTCGACGAGCCGTCGATGGGGCTCTCGCCGATCATGATGCAGCTGATCATGACGACCATCCAGGAGCTGAAGTCCGCGGGCACCACGATCCTGTTGGTCGAGCAGAACGCGCAGGCCGCGCTGTCGCTGGCGGACCATGGGCACGTGCTGGAGGTGGGCCGGATCGCGCTGTCCGGCCGCGGCTCCGACCTCATGCACGACGAGCAGGTCCGCAAGACCTACCTCGGCGAGGAGTAGCCGGCGGTAAAGCCGCGAAGCCGTCAACCGCCGCGGGCGGTCGGGATCGGAACGACGATCAGGGCCCGGATGTTCTGCCGGGACTCGTCAACGGATTCTCACCGTCCGCGCGGCTGGGGCAGACCGTGCGCAGCAGCCGGGTGAGGTCGCCCGAATAGCGGTCGCCCAGGATGGTGAAACGGTCGATGACGCCCACCGGGCCGTTCGCCACCACGTCCACGAAGCTCATCGACTCGCCGATCGGCACCACGGCGCAGTTGGTCACGGTCAGCTCCAGCTTGACGTTCGTTCCCCCTGCGGGCAGCGGCGTCATGGACTGCGCGGGCTCGGCGCGTGAGGTCACGCCGTTCTCGCTGACGTAGTAGTCCAGGATGCTGACCTGCGCTCCCGGCACCGGCGTGATGCGCAGATCCACCTCGATCCGGCGCTCCGGCAGCGACACCAGGTGCGAGCCCTGATAGCTGACCGTGACCACGAAGGCGGCGTAGTCCGGCGCGGAGAGGGTGACCGTCGGGCTGTTCGCGCCGCTCGAACCGGGGCGGTGCGTGGCGTACACCGCTGCGGCGAGGGTGACGACGGCCAGCGTGATCAGTGCGGCAGGCCGCAGATCGCGCGACCGGCCGGCAGGGGAGGCCGCGAAGCCCGGCGACGCCTCGTCGTCCTCGAACTCGATCTCCAACGCCGCCGCGCCGGTGCTCGTGCCCGCGTTCGCGTCCGTCCCCGCGTCCCCATCGCCGCCAGCCTTGCGCCTCATGCCTTCAGTGTGGCCGAAAGCGCGATAGACGGACTATCGTTCGAACCTCTCGCTTCAGCCGTTGCGGAGTCGACCACTCGCAGCGCTTATCACTCGGGGGCTAACCACCCGAGGCCAGCGCGCAATACGTCGTCCGGCCGTATCGCCACGGGGCGGGCAACTGTGCGGTCACCGGCAGCGAAACGTCTAACGTGTCCACGTTCCCCTGGCTGCTGCGCACGGTCAGCCGCACTGTGCTCGCCCCCGAACTCGGCGGCTTCGGGCCCGACCCGCTGGCACCCGGCCCCGGTGAGAAGCAGTCGTACCGCCCCCAGAGCACCAGTGTGATCTGCTGATGGGAGCTCAGGACGATTGGTGCGCCGAGATAACCCATTGGCAAGTCCGGTTGCTGGACTTTCGCCTGCGTGACCGTCACCGGGCTCTGCCCGGTATCGGTGATGTCGATCAGCAGATTGAGCCCGCCGTCGTCCTCGCTCGGTGAAAACGCGGCGTCGACCACGGAGACCGCCGAGTGGTCCGCTGCGCGTTGCGTCGCCTGCGCGGTCAGGGCGTCGCCGATCGCTGCGGATAAACCCAGCAGGGCTACCACTCCTGCGACCAGCTTGCGGTACCGGGTCGGTACCACGACCCAACGCCAGCTCGGCCGCCACCGTGGCCTCCGACCGGCCGACCCGTTCCAGATCGCCTCACGGTCACCGACCAACTCGGCCTCACCAGCCATCGCCGCTTCGCTGTCATCTTCGAACTCGATATATAGCTTCGGCGCTGATTCGTTACCGTCTCGTGATGAACGCACATCGCCAGGATGCGCCATCGCGCACCATAACGCCAGCAGTGCCCGATATCGCCCGCACTGGCAGTGGTCCCAGCGGTGGTTCCGGTGATGGTTTCAGTCACGGCTTCCGAATCAGACAGCTAATTCGCGCGGTGCACAGCCGCCGGTCCGCCTCGTCAGTGATGACGATCTCGTAAGTCGCCATCGAGCGCCCTAGGTAGAGCGGCGTCGCCGTTCCGGTCACCAGGCCGGAGCGAGCCGACCGGTGGTGCGTCGCGTTGATGTCCACCCCGACGACGACCGCGCCCGGCCCCGCGTGCAGCGCCGCGCCCACCGAGCCCATGGTCTCGGCCAGCGCGGTCGAAGCCCCGCCGTGCAGCAGACCGGCCGGCTGCGTGTTGCCCTCCACGGGCATCGTCGCCACCAGCCGCTGCGCGGAAATCTCGGTGAAGCGGATGCCGAGCTTCTGGCCCAGCCGCCCGCCGTCCGCGTAGACGTCGCGCACCAGGTCCTGGAACTTCCCGTCCTGGAAATCTCCGACCTCGCCCGACACCTGTGTTTCGCCCATGCCCCGGATCATCCTTTCGATCTCAATCACAAGGGGTCGTGCGGCCCGATGATGTCGGACCCAGCGCATAGGATCGCATTCGTGGAGACGACGGGAGAACGGCAGTGAGCGACAACACGAACCAGGCACCCCGCAAGCTCATGCTGCTCGACGGGCACTCGATGGCCTACCGGGCCTTCTACGCGCTGCCCGCGGAGAACTTCACCATCTCCACCGGACAGACCACCAACGCGATCTACGGCTTCACCTCGATGCTGATCAACGTGGTGCGCGACGAGGCTCCCACGCATCTCGCGGTGGCCTTCGACGTGTCCCGGTCAACGCTCAAGCGCACCGCGCTGTTCCCCTCGTACAAGGCCCAGCGCGCCGCGGCGCCCCCGGAGTTCGCCGGCCAGGTCGAGCTGCTGTCCGAACTGCTCGCCGCGCTGCACGTCCCGGTCTTCCGCAAGGAGGGCTCCGAGGCCGACGACCTGATCGCCACCCTCGCGACCGCGGCCGAGGCCGAGGGCTACGACGTGAGCATCATCACCGGCGACCGTGACGCGTTGCAGCTGGTCACCGACCGCGTCACCGTGCTCTATCCGCGTAAGGGCGTGGCCGACCTGCTGCGGTACACGCCCGAGAGCGTGGAGGAGAAGTACGGCCTCACGCCGCGGCAGTACCCTGACTTCGCCGCGCTGCGCGGCGACCCCTCGGACAACCTGCCGTCGATCCCCGGCATCGGCGAGAAGACCGCGGCCAAGTGGATCCGCGACTTCGGCTCGCTGGCCGCGCTGGTCGAGCGGGCCGCCGAGGTCAAGGGCAAGGCCGGCGAAGCCCTGCGCGACCATCTCGACCAGGTGCAGACCAACCGCCAGCTGACCGAGCTGGACCGGCACGTCGAGCTTGACCTGGGCCCGGCCGACCTTGAGCGCAGCCCCGGCGACACGGCCGCCGTGGACCAACTGTTCACCACGCTCGAATTCCGCGCCCTGCGCGGCCGGATCGGCGATGTCTTCGGTCTGGACGGCGCCGCCTCCGCCGAAAGCACCGCCGCCTCCGACGAACCACCCCTGGACACCGCGATCCTCACCACCGGCGAACTGGCCCCCTGGCTCGTCGCGCACGCCGCCTCCGACGCCCTGATCGGGATCGCCGCCGAAGGCCGCTGGGGCCGCGGCACCGGCGAACTCAGCGCGGTCGCCCTCGCCACCGGCGACGCGCACGCCGCCTATTTCCATCCGGCCGCTCTCGACCCCGCCGACGAGTCCGCTTTCGCCGCCTGGCTCGCCGATCCGGCGAGACCGAAGATCCTGCACGACGCCAAGGGCCCGATCCTGGCCTTCGCCGCGCACGGCTTCGAGCTCGCCGGGCTCGCCGGCGACACCGCGCTGGCCGCGTACCTCGTGCAGCCGGGCATGCGCACAGCCGAACTACCCGACCTGGTGCGCCAGTACCTGGGCCGCGAACTGGCCGCCGCCCAACCCGACGGCCAACTGGCCCTGGACGTCCTCTCCGCGACCGACACCGTCGCCGACAACGACAACGAGGCCTCACTCGCCCTGATGCGCACCGCCTCCGTGCTGGTCGAGCTGAACACCAGCCTCGAAGCGGAACTCGACCGCCGCGCCGAGTCCGCCCAGATCGCCGAGAACCTGCTGCGCAACGTCGAACTCCCGCTGGTCCAGCTGCTCACGCGGATGGAGCGCGCCGGGATCGCGGCCAACCGCGAGTACCTGTCCGACCTCGAAGTCGGATTCGCCGCCGACGTCAAGCACGCGGTCGAGGAGGCGCACTCCGCCACCGGCGTGCAGTTCAACCTCGGCTCGCCCAAGCAGCTGCAAGAGATCCTCTTCGACAAGCTCAACCTGCCGAAGACCAAGAAGATCAAGACCGGCTACACCACCGACGCCGACGCACTCCAGTGGCTCGCCACCCAGACCGACCACCCGCTCCCGGTCATCCTCCTTCGCCACCGAGACGTCAACCGGCTGCGCACCACCGTCGAGGGCCTGATCAAGACGGTGCTCGACGATGGCCGCATCCACACCACGTACCAGCAGATGGTCGCCGCGACCGGCCGCCTGTCCTCGGTGGACCCGAACCTCCAGAACATCCCGGTGCGCACCGAGGAAGGCCGCCGTATCCGAAAGGCCTTCGTCGCCGGCCCCGGTTACGACACGCTGATGACGGCCGACTACAGCCAGATCGAGATGCGCATCATGGCGCACCTCTCCGGCGACGAGAGCCTGATCGAGGCGTTCAACTCGGGTGAGGACCTGCACACCTCCGTCGCGTCGAGAGTCTTCAACCTCCCGCCCAAGCAGATCGACGGCGAGCTGCGCCGCAAGGTCAAGGCGGTCTCCTACGGCCTGGCCTACGGCCAATCCGCCTACGGCCTCGCGCAGAACCTCGGCGTGAGCAATGCCGAAGCGACTCGGATGATGGAGGACTACTTCGCCCGCTTCGGCGGCATCCGCGACTACCTGCACGCCGTGGTGGCCGAGGCCCGCAAGACCGGCTACACCCAGACCGTCCTCGGCCGCCGCCGCTTCCTGCCCGACCTGAACTCCACAAACCCGCACCTGCGCCAGATGGCCGAGCGGATGGCCCTCAACGCGCCGATCCAGGGCTCCGCCGCCGACATCATCAAGGTGGCGATGCTCAAGGTCGACGACGCCCTCACCGCGAACAACCTCAAGTCCCGCCTGCTGCTCCAAGTCCACGACGAACTCGTCCTCGAAGTGGTCAACGCCGAGCGCGAGCAGGTCGAGCACCTGGTCCGCCACGAGATGGGCTCGGCCTACGAACTGCACGTCCCGCTGGACGTCTCGGTCGGCTTCGGTAAGGACTGGCAAGCAGCCGGCCACTGAGCCGGCAGCCCGCCTACCTCGTGTTCGCGTGTGCCGAGCTCACGCTCCGTACGCCCGCTTGACGCTCGGCCGCTCTACTGGCCGGCTCCGCTGCGTTCCGCCGGACGCGCTTCGCGCTGATCTTGACCCGCACTCCCGCCTCCGCTCCGCTCCGCGGACTCCGGGGCGGGACTTCTCCCAGGATTTCTTGTCGGCGCGTGTCGAGAACGGGCGGTCGGCTCCGACCCATTGGCATCGGCGGCCAACGGGGCCGCCAACACGAGAGGAGTACGAGCGATGACCAAGGTGACCGCCCAGCTGTCGGTGTCCCTCGACGGCTTCTACACCGGGCCGCGGGACGCGCGGCGTCCCAAGGACATGAGCGGCTGGATGCAGGGGCCCGAGGCGCCCGGTTTCTTCCGGGTCACCCGCTGGGTCGTCAATGCCATGGCCTGGCGCGAGCGGCTGGGCTTCGCCGGCGGCGAGAAGTCGGTCAACTCGGAGATCATCGAGGAGACGTTCGCGGCGGCCGGTGCCTATGTCATGGGTCGGCGCATGTTCGACGCCGGCGAGGTCCCGTGGGGCGAGGAGCCGCCGTTCCACGCCCCGGTGTTCGTCGTCACCCACCGTCAGCGGGACGTGCTCGAACGCCAGGGCGGCACCTCCTTCACCTTTGTCACCGAGGGATTTGAGCGGGCCGTCGAGCTGGCCCGGGACGCCGCCGGTGGCAAGGACGTGCAGGTGGCCGGTGGCGGGGAGCTCGTGCGCCAAGTGCTGACCGCCGGGCTGCTCGACCAGCTTGAGTTGCACATCGCCCCGGTGCTGCTGGGCGACGGCCAGCGCCTGTTCGACCCCAGCCTCGGCCTCGGCGCCGACGACGGCATCGAGCTGATCCCGACCCGGGTCGTCGAGACGCCCGAGGTCACCCACATTCGCTATACCGTCACCGGCCGGTCGAAGCTGCTGTTGGACGATCGTGGCGCCAGCGGCGACCTGGTCGAACCGGCTCAGCCGGAGCAGTGAGAGGAGCTCGGCAGGAGGCGGGCAGGAGGCGGGCAGGCCGCCGCCCCCGCGCACCGCGAAAGCCTGGATGCCGTTGCCGTTGCCCCCCGACCCGCCAGATCGAGTGCACGGTGGATCGAGTGCACGGTGAATTCGCCGTCAAGGTGTCAATGCCGAGCGTGAGCCGGTCGAGCACCTGGTCCGCCACGGGATGGGTTCGGCTCACGAACCATGCGTCTCGCTCGACGTCTCAGTGGGCTTCGGCAACGACTGGCAGGCCGCAGGCCCACTGACGCGTGTGTCACGCGACATGATCGCTCGCGGATGCATGCGTTTGTAAGGCGCCCAGGGTGCGCTAGATCGGGAAGCGGCCTTGGCGCCAGTACCAGTGGCGGTCGGCTTTCAGGTGGTCGATGATCGCGCGCTGGAGCACGGTGCCGCGCGGCAGTTGGTCGAGCGGTGTGGTCAGGGTGCGGAACGCGAAACGCAGCACCTCGACGTCGCCGTCCAGCCCTTCCAACTCCTGGTAGGGCTCCAGCTCGAACCTGCGCTGGAATCGGGCGATGTTGCTGTCCTCTGGCAGGTATTCCAGCAGCTGCGGATCGAGCAGCCACGAACCGCAGGAGAACGCCGTGTAGCGCTCATCGGGAAAGTGGCGCGGGAAGAACGCGCGGGCCTCGTCGAGTGACGCCGCGACCGCCTGCGGGGTCAGCGGTCCTGCGTCGGGGATGTGGAGGTCGATGGCGGTGCCACCGCGCTGGTGTTGCAGTCGGCCCAGTTCGTAGAGGCCGCCGCGCGCGTGCAGCGTCAGCCAGCTCTGCATGACCGGCCAGCCTTCGCGGTGCATCCGCCGGTCGATCGCGAGATTGCGGCCCAGGTCTGCGAGGGTCGCCCACGACACGGAATCGGCGATGCCGTGGTCGCGGTGGTACCTCGTGACGACGTCAGCCAGGGCCAGGTACGCGTACACGTAGAGATGCCGCCACGCGGGACCCCGGTCACGCGGTAGTTCCGGACCGGGCGAGAGCCAGCCGTGGCCCCCGAGATCGGCGCGGACCAAGGCGATCGAGCGGTCGAGCAGCCAGCGCAGCTCCGCAGTCCACAGCGGGGAATCGGCGTCGGGCCAGCCCGCCATGATCTCGGCGGCGTCGTCCGGCCGCACCGCGAGCCG